>CAIYDX010000419.1 GCA_903925005.1 uncultured Geobacteraceae bacterium | reverse complement strand
CAGGCCGTAACGGTTGCCACTGCTGGCGAAGAGATGTCCGCCACCTCCGGCGACATTGCCCAGAACTGCCAGATGGCCTCGGAAGGTTCACAGCAGGCGAGCGCCGCAGCGGTTTCCGGTGTTCAGGTTGTGGATGAGACTATCAAGGTCATGAACAGCATCGCCGAACGGGTCATGAGCTCTGCAAAAGCGGTTGAAAGCCTGGGAAGCCGCTCCGACCAGATTGGGCAGATCGTCGGCACAATCGAAGATATTGCCGACCAGACCAACCTGCTGGCGCTTAATGCCGCTATCGAGGCGGCCAGGGCTGGCGAACAGGGGAGGGGCTTCGCTGTCGTTGCCGATGAGGTGCGGGCGCTGGCCGAGCGCACAACTCGGGCGACCCGGGAAATCGGTGAAATGATCAAAGCCATTCAGCAGGAGACTAAAGGTGCTGTGATCGCGATGGAAGAGGGGGTCAGCGAAGTAGCCAAGGGGAGCGAGAAGGCCACCGACTCCGGCCGGGCGCTGGAGCAGATTCTGCAGCAGATCAACGACGTCAATATGCAGATTCACCAGGTAGCCACAGCCGCCGAAGAACAGACGGCTACGACCTCGGAAATCAGCAGCAACATGCATCAGATCACCGAGGTAGTCGATAAAACCTCGCGGGGCGCCAAGGCTTCAGCTTCCGAAGCGAGCCATCTGTCTACGCTTGCCGACGATCTACGGCGAATCGTGAGTCAGTTCAAAATTGTATGATGAAGGTATAATGCCATTTAACCGGATAGTCTTCATATAATCAAAAAAGGCGGTTTAAAAGCCGCCTTTTTTGATTATATTTTTCCGCCGATTATTGTTCTATTTCCCACAGCATTTTTTGTATTTAAGTCCGCTTCCACAGGTGCACGGGTCATTGCGCCCGATCTTGGCCACAGTCAACGGTTTTTGGCGAACCATTTTCCCTTCGGTAAAATACCAACGACCGTCTTTCCGTTTGAATTGCCCCGCTTCGTGATGTTCACGCTTATTGCCATTTTCGTTGAAACGGGCGATGAATTCCACTTCTCCGACTGAGTCGTCATCCCCCCCCTTAGCGGTGTCGATGATTTCAAGCCCTTGCCATTCCGCCGTTTCCGCCCACGTTTTCGTGCCGGCGTGATCGTATCCCTCGCGGTGGTCCGGATGGGTGCTCTCAAAGATAAAATCCATTTCGGCAAAAACATAGGCCGAATAACGGGCGCGCATGAGTTGCTCAGCGGTCTGTGCCGCCAGGGTTCCTGATATAATCTGCTTACAGCATTCGGAGTAGGGATTCCTGCTTCCGCACGGACATAAAGTCATGATTGATTCTCCTTGAATATAATTGTTGTTTTGGTGACATATTTTGGACTCTTTTGTCAAATACAATCTGTAAAATAGAACTTGTCTGGAATCCATTTTCCCTGTATCCTTAAAAGTTGCAAAAAAACGCGTTCAAAAACGGGGATAGGTATGAAAATATCAAACAAGGAACTGCTGCAGGATCCACTGTCGGCACATGAGGCGCACTGGGTGGGTGAACTTGCCGACAAGCTGCCCGATGACGTCGATTTGACGTTTGAGGAGTCGAAAATCCTGACCCGGCTGTCCATCAGGGAGTGGCCGGAAACTCTTATACTCAAGGTGAAAGATGTTATCGATATCGAAGATTTTCTTATAGAAGATCCGGAAGAATAAAACCCGGGTCGTAGTAAAACAAAAATTAGAGGAGTACCGCTTGAAATACCGTCGCATATCATTTATAGCAGCATCGCTGGCATTTGTTGCAGTTGCTTTTACCGCATGTACGGACAGAAATATAGTCGAACCACGTGGTGCAAACAGTAAAGAAACAGGAGTGCGGGCCGCTGGTGCCGCTTTCACGGCAACTTCCACCGCTGCCATGAAGGCTGCCGCATTTGCGGCAACTACCACTGCTACCAGGAAGGCTGCCCTGTTTGCGGCGCATACCAGCGCTGTCCGTAAATCGGGCCCGAAAATAAAGTACAATGCCGGTGAAAGTCCCGAGTATGCCAGACAGCGCGGATGGCCGGTACAGTGCCCGGCGCCGCTGCCCGGATCGATTCTGCCGTCAAAGCGCATTGTCGCCTATTACGGCAACCCGCTTTCGAAGAGGATGGGAGCTCTCGGCGAATTTCCCAAGGACGAAATGCTGAAACGCCTGAAAGGTGAAGCGGCCAAGTGGCAGGCGGCCGACCCGGCTACACCGGTGCAGCCGGCGCTGCATCTGATTGCCGTGGTGGCACAGGGGGCGCCCGGCAAGGAAGGCAAATATCGTATGATTATGCCGGACAAAATTATTAATCAGGTATATGGCTGGGCCAAAGAGGCCGGCGCGGTGATGTTTATCGATATTCAGACCGGGCATGACGATATCCGCAAGGTATTGCCCCGTTTTGAATGGATCTTGAAAAACCCCGACGTGCACCTCGGGATCGATCCGGAGTTCAATCTGATAAAAAGCGGTAAAAAACCGGGCACCAAGATCGGCACCTATGACGCCGCCGATATCAACTACGCTTCCGGCTTCCTGAAAGAGCTGGTCAAGAAAAACAATCTCCCACCCAAAGTATTTACCGTGCACAGGTTTACCCGCAATGGGGTCACGAATTCAAAAAGTATTGTGCTGCACCCCGAAGTGCAGATGGTCATGCATATGGATGGGTGGGGCGCCCCTTGGCTGAAGCGCGATTCGTACAAGGATTATATCGTCGCCGAGCCGGTACAGTACACCGGTTTCAAGCTCTTTTATCACAATGACACCAAGAAGGGTGATCCGCTGCTGACCCCGCAGGAAGTGCTCAAGCTGAATCCTAAGCCGCTCTATATCCAGTATCAGTAACTTGTGACATGCTGCTTATATTCCCGCCGCTCGCAAAAGCGTCTGAACCTCCGCCAGGTGTTGCCCGTCTGGCCGCTTCACTGAAGGCTCACGGCCATCCCTGCACGCTGCTGGATGCCAATCTGGAAGGGCAGCTCTGGCTGCTGGAACAGCCGCCGACCGCCGCCGACACCTGGAGCCGCCGGGCATACAAGGGGCGGGAACGCAACCTGGCCGCGCTGCGCGACATCGACACCTATCGGACCCCTGATCGCTATCGGCGCGCGGTCAGCGACCTGAACCGTCTTCTGTCCTTGTCAACCGCCGGGAATGGTGTTGTGGCCGGACTTGCCGACTACCAGCATGCCTCTCTCTCACCTCTTCGCAGTGCAGATCTGTGTACCGCGGCGCGGGAGCCGGAGCAGAATCCGTTTTTTTCCTATTTCAACGCCCGCCTGCCGGAGCTGCTCGCCGGTGTCGGCACCGTCGGTTTTTCGCTCAACTATCTCAGCCAGGCGCTCTGCACCTTTGCGATGATCGGCTACGTCAGGGAACGCTGTCCGGCGCTACGAATCGTTCTCGGCGGCGGTTTGGTAACCTCCTGGATGCAGCGCCCCGGCTGGCGCAACCCGTTCGGAGAGCTAGTGGATCATCTGATCTCCGGGGCGGGAGAAGAGGCGCTGGCGGCAATCCTCGGAAACGCTTCGGCGCCGCTGCGGCATGTAACCCCCGATTACACGCCCCTACCGTTGACCGATTATTTATCGCCCGGCCTGATCCTTCCGTACAGCGCCGCAAGCGGCTGCTACTGGAATCGCTGTTCGTTCTGCCCGGAGCGTGCCGAAGGGAACGCGTATCATCCTCTGCCGGTTTCCCGCGTGGTGTCCGACCTGAAGCTTCTAACCGAACAGAACGGGCCGCTTCTGATCCATCTGCTGGATAATGCCGTCAGCCCGGCTCTGCTGCAAGCCCTTGCCGAAAAGCCTCCGGGAGCCCCCTGGTACGGGTTCGCCCGAATCGACGAACATCTGGCCGACCCGGAATTCTGTCGCGCACTGAAACGCTCCGGCTGTGTGACGCTTAAGCTGGGTCTGGAGTCGGGCGACCAGGGGGTGCTGGATCGAATGGGCAAGGGTATCGATCTTGGCTTGGCTTCGCGGGTACTGAACAGCCTTAAGGAAGCTGGAATAGCCGTTTACTGCTATCTGCTGTTCGGAACACCGGGAGAGACGGTGGTGGAGGCCCGGCGGACGCTTGAGTTTGTGGTGCGGCACCGTCACACGATCAGTTTTCTCAATCTGGCGCTGTTCAATATGCCGCTTTTTGGCGATGAAGCCGCGGAATACGGACATGAACCGTTTTACGAGGGGGATCTCTCGCTCTACACGGCGTTCCGGCATCCGGGTGACTGGGACCGCAAACAGGTGCGGCGCTTTCTGGAGGGTGAATTCAAGCGTCACCCGGCCATTGCCGCGATAGTCAGGAACGATCCGCCGCAGTTCGGCTCCAATCATGCGGCGCTGCTCTGCGGTATACAATAAATATCACCTTAACTTTTTGATGATAATTGTGTTATAAGCGCGAACTAGATTTTTTGCGGGAGATGAGATGGAAGTTTTTGGCGGTTTCATGGTGATGATGAGTATCATCAGCCTTTTTCTGGCGGTGGTCTGGTTGGTCATGCCGTTTGTCGTATTTGCGATCAAAGGGAAGCAGGACCGGATGCTGGAAGTTCTCGAAGCGATTGAAAAAAGGCTGGCGGCGCTTGAAGCCGCTCTCAGGCCGGCTGAACCGGAGCTTGCCGTGTCATCCGATGTCCCATCGCCTGAATCATCATCTGGATCATCATCTGAACATCCGGTCGAAGACGCCGTGACGCCGGCTGATCACGCTGCCGAGAAAAAAAGCCCGGAAGCGTCACCTGTAGAGTAGATACCTGGAGGATAGTACCAATGTTACTAAGTGGAAAAAAAGTCGTGATTTTTGGGGTTGCCAACGATAAGAGTATCGCCTGGGCGATTGCCCGGCTTTTCCATGAGCAAGGAGCTGAGCTGGCGATAACCTATGCCGGAGAAGCTTTTGAAAAAAGGGTCCGACCGCTGGCGGAGTCGATCAACGCCGCCGCGATACTCCCCTGCAATGTTACCAGCGATGATGAAGTAGCTTCGGTATTCAGCGAGCTTGGCAAACTATGGGACGGTGTCGATATTGTCATTCATGCGGTCGCTTTTGCCAACAAGGAAGAGCTGAAGGGGACTATCCTTAATACGACCCGAGAAGGGTTTGCCATGGCTATGGACATCAGCGTCTACTCTTTTCTGGCAATTATGAAAGCGGCCCAGCCGATGATGCAGGGGAGGAACGGCTCCGCTCTGACACTCAGTTATTACGGGGCGATGAAGGTATTCCCGAGCTACAACGTCATGGGAATAGCGAAAGCGGCGCTGGAAGCATCGGTGCGTTATCTGTCCGAGGGGTTAGGGCCCGAGGGTACCAGAGTAAACGCCATTTCCGCCGGTCCGATCCGCACCCTGGCTGCGGCAGGGGTCAACGGTTTCCACAACATTCTCAACCATGTCGAATCGAAAGCCCCGCTCAGGCGCACCATCACGCAGGAAGATGTGGCCAATTCGGCGCTCTACCTCTGCAGCGATATGGCAGGCGGCGTCAGCGGCGAAATTCATTATGTTGACGGTGGATACAATATTATCGGCCTGTAACGGGCTGTAACTCCGGAGTATCATTATTAAAGAAGTATTCGGCAATCTTGCAGGCTTGAAATCAAGCCAGATCCAGTCACTGGAACGTCTGTACCGCAGGCGGGTGCCGGTCGCTGAATTCTGCTCCCATGAACTGGCGCTCCGCCTCGTCGAACTCTCCGGCGAACTCCGCCGCCAGATCGGCATCCTCGTTAACCGCTCCGGCAGTGTCGAATACGTTATCGTCGGCGATGAAAAAGGGCTGATAATCCCCGAACTGCGCGATTATCCGCTCGGTAAAAGGGTCATGCGCGGCCTGCGCCTGATCCATACCCACCTGAAAAACGAACCGGTCTCCGAAGACGATTTAACCGATCTTTCTCTGTTGCGGTTCGACCTGCTCGCCGCCCTGTTTGTTCCGCACGGAAAAGGACAGATTTCCGCTCAGCTGGCCTGGCTGGCACCGGACCAACGCGGTTCAGGCACACTGCTTGATTCGATCGTTCCTTTGGATAAAATCGATCTCGACTGCAGCCACTTCATCTCTGAGCTTGAAGCCGATCTCGAAAAAGCGGCCCGTGCCGCAACTAAAGCCAAGGAAGCTTTGGAGCGGGCCATTCTGATCTCCGTTACGACATCCGGAACCCGGCAGGAAGCGGAAGATTCGATGGCCGAACTGCGTGAACTGGCTCGCACCGCCCAGGTGGAAGCGCTGGATGAATTTATTCAAAGGCCTAAAAAACTTAACCCCCGCTTTCTGATGGGTGAGGGGATGATGCGTGACGTCGTGATCAGGGCGATGCAGCGGGGCGCCAGCATGCTTATCTTCGATCAGGAGCTGACCCCGGCCCAGATGCGCTGCATTTCCGCAATGACGGAGCTGAAGGTTATCGACCGGAGTCAGCTGATCCTCGATATTTTTGCCCGGCGGGCAAAAACGCTGGACGGTAAGGTACAGGTCGAGCTGGCTCAGCTCAAGTATCTGCTGCCGCGCCTGACCGGCCGTGGCGTGCAGATGTCGCGCCTGATGGGCGGGATCGGCGGGCGCGGACCGGGCGAAACCAAGCTGGAGACCGACCGGCGGCGTATCCGCGACCGGATCACCAGTCTGGAACGGGAACTTAAAGACCTCTCCCAGGGGCGCGATCAGCGGCGAAAACAGCGGGTCAAGGCCGGGGTGCCGATCATATCAATTGTCGGCTATACCAATGCCGGAAAATCGACCCTGCTGAATGCTCTGACCAAGAGCGACGTCTTTACCGAAGACCTGCTCTTCGCCACGCTTGACACCTCCACCCGCCGCCTCCGCTTTCCGTGCGAACGCGAGGTGATCATCACCGACACGGTCGGCTTCATTCGCTCGCTGCCGAAATCGCTGATGGGGGCGTTCAAGGCGACGCTCGAAGAGATGCGTGACGCCGATCTGCTGCTGCATGTGGTGGACGCGTCTCATCCCCGTTTTGAGGATCAGATCGTTCAGGTGCGGACTATTCTGACGGAGCTTGAGCTGGGGGATAAGCAGGAACTGCTGGTTTACAACAAGGCCGATCTGATGGATGATATGAAAAAGAAGGATCTGGTTGCTTTCCTGAAGGTCCGGCAATCCGCCAGAACCCAGAACAGCGTCACGGTCTCGGCCCGTGACCGCAAGAGTCTTAAACCTTTGATGAATGAGTTGCAAAGGCGCTTCTGGCCGGAGGATGACGGCACGTTCTGTCAAACGGATGAAATAGGCTGAATACAGGTAAGACACGATGAAACGACGAGAGTTTCTGGGCATGGCCGCCGGCATGGGGGGGATGCTTCTGACGGGGGGCTGTGCCGCGAGTTCACCCTTCAAGTCCGATGCAACCCTGACTGCTCGCCTGGGTCGTCTCCCCTACCACGGCTTGGGCGAATCACTCCCAGACGAACGCGACTACGAGGCCCGCGTGGAGGGACGCCTCCCGCAAGAGCTGCGTGGTTCGCTCTATCGCAACGGCCCCGGGCTGTTCGAACGGGGAGGCTTCCGCAAACGCTCCCTTCTGGATGGCGACGGGATGATCCAGCATTTTCGCTTTCACGAAAAGGGCGTCCATTACCGCACCCGCTTCGTTAAAACGGAAAAATACCGGAATGAGTCAGCGGCGAGGCGCTTTATTTATCCTACGTGGAGTACTCAGGCGCCAGGCGGCTGGCCGGCCAATTTTTGGGTAACCAACGCGATCAAAAGCCAGGCCGGCATCACCGTCTATCTGGTTAACGGTCGTATGTATGCCTTTGATGAGTCCTGCTACCCCTACGAACTTGATCCGGAGACGTTGGATACCATTGGTGAAACATCCCTCGGCATCCCTCGCGGCGAGACAATATATTCGGCTCATTCAAAGATCGACCCCGCAAACGGGGAATGGCTGCATTTCGGTGTAGCCTATGGCCCGGAGCCGGTCCTGCATGTCAGCGTCTTCAAAGCCGATGGCCGGACAAGCTACCATCGCCCGATTCCCCTGCCCCGGTTCGTCTATATTCATGACTGGTTTGTCTCCACCAACTACCTGATAGCCAACCTTCATCCCATGGAAATAGACTTCTGGCCGGCCCTGCTAGGTTTTCGCAGCATCTTCGACTCCCTGCGCTGGAGACCTGAAAAAGGCAATCTGCTGCTCGTAATCCCCCGCGATCCGGCTGAACCGGTTTTTACTCTGGAGGCGCCGGCCTGCTTCATGTGGCACTCCCTGAATGCCTGGGACGACCAGAAGGAGATCTTCGCGGACTTTGTCGGCTATGCTGATCCCGACCATTTTGTGGGCAAGAACCCATTCATCACTGCTGTTATGGAGGGGCGCCGCGGTGAGTATACCTGCCCCGGATTGTTACGGCGCTATCGTATCGATCTGGAGAAGCGGCGTGTGCGTATGGAACTGCTTGCGGAGGGCGATTTTGAATGGCCGCGTATGGATGAACGTCTACGCTGTCGGCCGTACCGCCAGGCATGGCTGGCAGAGGCGCGCCCCGGCGAGTTTTTCTGGCAGCGGGTGGTGCGTTTCGATGTGACAACCGGGGCGATGGAGCACCATGACTTCGGCCCGCATGTCTACTGCAGCGAACCGGTTTTTGTGCCTCGGCCGGGGGCAGGCCACGAGGAAGGGTGGTTGCTGAGCGAATGCTACGACAGCGGTACAGGCAGGAGTCTGCTGGCTGTACTGGATAGTATGCGACTTAACCAGGGGCCGCTGGCCCTCGTTCACCTGGATCACCATGTTCCATTTAGTTATCACGGTTGGTGGCACGCGGAATGAGTAAACTTCTTTCCGCGCTGACGGGAGCTTCATGGTATAGGAGGCGAGAGGGGACGTTCTTATCTATTTATCTATGGAATGAATTAAAAAAATAACTGCGTCCGCCAATAGTATCCTGGCTATTACAAAATCTGGTGCACAGAGTCTTATTCAAACTGCTTCTTGAACTCCTCAACCATCTGCCGCAATTCCGTCACTTCCTCACGCAACACGGCCACTTCTACCTCCAGCTTCGCAATCCGTTCATTCTCCGCCATCACCCGTACCCGTGCCGCCTCCGGGGCAGCTTCGCGCTCATCTAACGACATATCCGGCATCCCGGAAAAAAGCTGGGCGTAGCGCCCCTCTTTTCTTCCCGGTTGGCGGGGTAACAAGGTGATCATCGGGCTTTCCCGCTGAATCAGCTCATGCAGCACCTCTTCAACCGCGGCCAGGTCGCCGAACGGATGCATCCGCTCTCCCCTGGTGCGCAACTCGCCGACTGTCTGCGGTCCGCGTACCAGCAGCTCGCAGATGATTGCTTGCTCGGCCGGCATCAGGCCGAATTTTTCCGCCAACAGGTGACGGTATTTGGACACACGCCCGCCATCCGCTGAAAGGACCACCAGCTGTTTGAAGCGAAGCGCGTCAAGGGCCTTTACAACGTCCTCTTCCGTCAGCGCCATTACCGGATCACGGTTGGACTTCTGGTTGCTGGCGTTGGTAAGGGCATTGAGCGACAGCGGATAATACTCCGGCGTGGTCAGCTCCTTTTCTATCAGGCTGCCAAGAACGCGTACTTCGGTTTCGCCAAGTGTCAAATCCATTAATGAACCCTGCCTTGATCAGTGAAATGTCGGCATTTTTTCCTGGAACAGCACATAGGGACTGACAATCAGCATGGCAAACTTTTTATGTGTGTCCTCTTCCCATAACCGTATCTTGGAGTCCGAAGGTTTGCCGATCATGCCGTTTTCGACCAGCTGCTGGATTATCTCGACGTCGTCGGCAGCGACTTTATGTGCGGTGTCGGCCAGATCGAGGGTGTCGTCAACCAGAATCAGTCCTCCTCGCCGCAGATGGGCCCGCAGACAGCTCCAGTCGGCTTCATCAATAGTTAGCGCCAGTTCTTCCTTGCTTGGTAACATCCGTACTCCTTCTCCGTAACATCTTTCAACAACTATACCTCTGCCACTTTGGGAGGGGCAATTTATCACGCGACGCAGATAAAGTCCATGCCTTCATGCCATCCACGCTTATTTGCCACGCCCCGGAACTGCTCGCGGGCACCGCGTACGCCGATGGCTACAAGCATTTTTCTGCCATCCAGTTGAAGATCCCCTGGGGATAGTACCGGCGCATTGTGCAGCATACGCCCGATCTTGCGCGGATCGACATCAAGCCAGGTTGAAACCGTCACGCCCGCAGCAGCCAGTAAGCGCTGCCATGCCCGCGCCTCCAGCCCCGCGCCGGCGATCACGACGTTGGCAACGTCTTTGAGAAAACCGTCCAGAAGATAGCGGCATTTGCAGGCGCGAAAGGCGTGTGCGGCATATTCATCCATGGTGCGGGTGGCGCGTTCTGGGTGGTCGCGCCAGAAAATGAGCGTCTGCGGCAGGCGGGCAAATCTCACCCCTGCCGCCGCCATGCGCAGCCAGAGATCGTAGTCTTCGGGCCAGCTGTTATCCTGATAACCACCCAATTCATTCAGTATAGTTCGGCGCGTCATGACGCCGGGGTGGACAAAGGGGGACTCCACGAACAGATCCCGGATGATCAGCGCATGCTCGGTCAGTCCGTTCTGCCAAAGCTCGTAGTCGATCATCCCCTGTTTAAGGCCGGTTCGCGGGAAATGGCGGAAATTGCAGGCAACCAGGCCGATATCCGGACGCATCTCCAAATACGCTGCCTGCAGCTCCAGACGCCGGGGATGGCAGATATCGTCGCCATCCAGACGGGCCAGCAACGGGGCCCGGCACATATTCAGGCCGGCATTGAGCGCCGCCACCAAGCCGCCCCCCTCGCGCCTGATGACCAGTACGCGAACGTCCTGCTTTGCCGCTGCCGCCAGGATCTCCGGTGTCGTATCGCTTGAACCGTCGTCAACCGCGATAAGTTCCCAATTTGCAAGAGTCTGGCGGTAGAGCGAGTTCATCGTCGCTTGAAGGTAGCGCGCTTCGTTACGAATCGGCATGAGGACGGAGACCCGCGGCATGGCTGGCAGTTGCTGAAGTGACATTGTGGCATTTCCTGTTATAATTTTGCTTGACGGTTTTGGATGATACGGTAAGTATGGGAAATAATCCATACAGGAATAAACGAAATTATGAGATGTTTATCAATAGAGCATGGTAGCGCATTTAATCGTATTGCCGAATTGCTTGCGGAGGATAATGGCGAATCGGTTTCTGAATCCGGCGGTCGTACTCGCGCTTCGGTGGCGATGATACTTCATCAGGGCGTGGATGATATTGAGATTCTGTTTATTCAGCGCGCCGCCCATGATCTCGACCCCTGGTCGGGGCATATCGCCTTTCCGGGGGGTAAGCTGGAGGAGGGGGAGCTGGAGTGCCAGGCGGCCTGCCGGGAAACGCTTGAAGAGATCGGGATCGACCTTGAGCAGGGGCAGTATCTGGGGCGGCTTTCCGACATCGTCGGGGCCAATCTGCCTGTCAGGGTTTCCTGTTGTCTGTTCGGCGTTGATCGGATGAACTGCAGCCCGGTTCTGAACGAAGAGGTGCGGGATCTGTTCTGGGTCACTCTTTCCGATCTGTGTGACCCGGAGCGGCATCTGCAGAGCCGTGTCGCTTTTGACGAAAGGTGCTTTGAAGTGCCGGCCATCAGGCTTCCGGTTGACGATAAGCCGCTGCTTTGGGGCATCACTTATCGACTGGTGATGCAATTTCTTTGTATTCTTGAAGGCGACAGCACCATTGACAAAGGTTTTTGCAGGCTGCCAGAAATGGTAGCACTTGACGAGGAGGTAGATCAATGAGTGAAAAAACAGGAATTATTACGTTCAAAGGCAACCCGATGACCCTGCTGGGTTCCGAACTCAAAGTGGGGGACGCTGCACCCGACTTTGCCGTAGTTGACAACGGGCTGGCTGCTGCTACTCTCTCCAGCTATGCCGGCAAAATCAAGATCATCAGCGCGGTACCATCCCTGGATACGCCGGTTTGCGATACCGAAACCCGCCGTTTCAATCAGGAAGCAGCCTCACTGCCGGGTGATGTCGTGGTGCTGACCGTCAGTCTTGACCTCCCGTTTGCCCAGAAACGGTGGTGTGGGGCCGCCGGTATTGACAAGGTGATCACCCTCTCCGATTACCGCGATCGTTCCTTCGGGCTCGGCTATGGGGTGCTGATCAAGGAATTGCTGCTGCTGACCCGCGCGGTATTCGTAGTTGATGCCGGCAATATCATCCGTTACATCCAGATTGTCCCGGAAGTGACCGGCGAGCCTGATTATGCGGCGGCGATAGCGGCTACCAAGGCACTGTTGTAGACACTTGTCTCTATCAGGACGCTCCATGTGGAGCGTCCTGTCCTTGCTGATTAATCGACAATTCTCTTCAGCAGCCAGGCCATGTTTTCTCCCAGTACCTGCATGGTGCTCATCCCCTCTTCATCCTGAAGCACATCGCCGATATTCCTGCCGACACCGATGTTCCAGTAGTTTGATGCCGGAATGATCATCTGGCCGATGCCGAAAAAGTGATTGATGGTATCGAATACATTCATCGCGCCGGTCCGGCGTACCGCCACCACGGCCGCACCCGCCTTGCGCTTGAACATGTCGCCGTTTGCCCGTGAGACCATGCCGCATCGGTCGATCAGCGCCTTGGCCTCGGGGGTCAGTGCGGCGAAATAGGTTGGCGAGCCGATGATGATGCCATCCGCTTCGAGCATCTTCTCGATGCAGCTGTTGGCGATGTCGTCTTTAACGGCGCAGCATTTGTCCTTGCGGGTGAAGCATTGGTAGCAGGCGATGCAGCCATGCAGCTTTTCGCCCCCCACCTGAACCAGTTCGGTCTCTATCCCTTCTCTGTTCAGCGCTTCGAAAACGTGGCCGATAAGCAGCGAGGTATTGCCTTCCTTGCGTGGACTGCCGTTAAATGCGGTTACTTTCATGGTAAACCTCCCGAGGTAATATTATCTTCTGATGTAGCATTTTGCCACACGGCAGACAATAGAATTGTACCCCGTTTTGAACGCTGGACAATGTTGATTATTATATGCGCCTACGGTACACTGCTGTGTCCTGTCTGCGACTCGACATTAGGATTCGAATTATTTTGATAAACAGAGGAGATGGATATGTCAATCAAAGAGAGTTTTTTTCTGGACCGTGACAAAGCTGTGCTGGTAGTGATCGATGTACAGGAAAAATTGTGCGTTGCGATGGATGATGCCGTGCTGAGTAAGTTGGTAAAAAACATCGGCATTTTGCTTGAAAGCGCCGCCGAATTGAATGTTCCGGTTCTGGTGACCGAGCAGTATGTCAAGGGGTTGGGGGCGACTCTGCCGGAATTGAAGGAAAAAGCGTCGTCTGCTCCATGCTACGAAAAAATGGCTTTCAGCAGCTGCGGCAGCGCGGAATTTGTTGCTGCGCTCAAGTCAACCGGCAGAAGCCAAGTAATTATTACCGGCATGGAAACGCATGTCTGTGTCCTGCAGACCGTGATTGAACTTCGCGAGGCCGGTTTTGTTGTTCATGTCGTGAAAGATGCCGTCATGAGCCGCAGCAAGCAGAACTGGCGCACCGCCATCGAGGCCATGACTCTTGCGTGGGCGGTTCCGACCTGTACGGAATCGGTGCTGTTTCAATTATTGAGGGTCGCCGGGACGGATGAATTCAAAAAGTTGTCGAAGCTGGTGAGATAAACGGCGCTATTTACCAATACTAACAGCCTCTTAGGCCGTAATGGTCCTGGAGGTTGTTAATATGAAGAAAAAACGTGTTGAACAATCTCGGAATGGTGCTGGATACGGGCCAGCCCCGGCAGGTTGGATTTGTAGGAGATGAAGGGGACGCCGGCGCCTTTGGCGGCCTGCATGTCAACCTCGCCGTCGCCGATGAAGAGCGCTTCTTCCGGTTTGACATTAAAGTGATCCAGTACTTTCAGGAGCGGCTCCGGATGCGGCTTCGGGTTTGTAACCTGCGATGCCGTCATGATATATTCAAAATAACCGGTTAGTCCGAAATCTTCAATTATCATATCCATTGACGTTGCCCGATTGGTGCAGATTGCCAGCGATGTATGCCCTTTTAACTGGTCAAGCACGTTGACAAAACCGTCTTCCATCCGCATGTACGGCATCAGATCGCGATAATGAATCGTTTTGGCAAACCTGAAGGCTTCTTCCCGCTCAGGATCTCCGGTAAAAAAATATTCCATTACATCATGGAACGAGTGGGTATGGAGAACTCTTTTGGCATCACCGTTATCCCGGTCGATCTCCGGTCTCCCCAAAAATTCCATGACACGGTTGTAAAATACATAGTTGGATTCAATAGAATCAAGGATCACGCCATCACAGTCATAGATGACGACTTTATAGCGGCTTTTCAATACATTCACTTGCTGACTCCGGTGTTGAACTCTTGTTTTTGTCTAAATATTCTTCCCACTCGATAGGGAGCAGATATTTTTTGCGGGAGTTGCACTCCTTGCAGGCTGGAACCACATTGTTGCGGGATGCCTTGCCGCCTCGCGACACAGGTACCAGATGATCCATGGTTAACTCGTCCGGAGCAAAGCTCTCGCCACAATAGTGGCAACGCCCCAACGCCAGGCGATTCTTCCACCAGCGACTCTTGCGAAGTTCCCGTGATTTCTCACGTTCCCGCTTGATTTCCGCTTCGCTGATTTCCAAAATAAAATGATCCATAGTCGGGCCTTAAGCCAAATATCGCGCTTGTTGTTCAGCCTATCAGGATATCTGAAAATGTGCCGATAGGGTAGGATAAAATCAATGTTGTGAGTGAATATAACAGCAAAATGCAAAAAAAAGGTTGATAAATTCCGAATGGTGCGATATAAAACTAGTTCCAATGCGCTTGTAGCTCAGCTGGATAGAGCAACGGACTACGAATCCGTAGGTCGGGCGTTCGAATCGCTCCAGGCGCACCAACAAATTCAGCTACTTATCTCACGATAAGTAGCTTTTTTTGTAGGTGTTGCACAGTTCGTTGCACACTAAGCGTTTTAAGTGTGCAACAGGTGCAATCCCGCCGGAGCTAACGCCCAAGCGACCTACAGGGCTTGTATCGCAAATACAGCGACCACACCGCACATCTAAGAATACAATCAAAGAGCAGTTCAACCGAAGAGCACCGAACAAGAAGCTTGACCTTTACATACGTCAGGCTTTTAAAAAGTGTGCAATTCAGTGTGCAACGATTTCATCTTATCACGGATTTTTTGACGAAGCATATCATTATGTCTTATTTGGAATACAGGTTTTGTCATGTTTAATATGAGACTTTGACCGACCCACCATCAATAGGCTATCCACCGTCTCGCTGTTCCGGCGTCCCAGTTCCAAACCTCTTGGGAAATCAAAACTAATAGCAGTTCGACGGCAACATTTTCATACAACCGACATTGTCCGGCTCGTTTCACTTCCGCCGATAATTGTCATTTGAGTAAGATATATATGACTTAAAGTCGTAGTCGAAGACACTTTGACACAACGAAAACACGGCTCAAGTCATTTTGAGTAAGATATATCAGCCTTAAACGCAACATTGCCCTCCACGGATTTTTGACCCACCCTGACCACGACCAGCCACATAATCAGTTTCTTGAAGTTGACCTACCACATATAGTTTTTTCATGACAAATTGACATACTATATATTGTGTTTCTTGCCCTTGGTTCAGACCTATCAACTTGACCATACCTAAACTCAGTTTCTTGCTTTCAGATTTTATCAAAACTTTCTTGCCGTAGACCTTCCAAAATCTTCCGTCAGACCCAAAAACACTCCCTTAATCACAAGTCTGTCAGCGGGAATAATCGTGTTACAAAATACTTTTTCGTGTTACTTTTTACCTTCCCTCTAAAATATCCCTTCATTTCTTCGGTCATTCCTTGGCGTTTGATAACGCAATAATAGCTCTTTTGTCAATAACAAACAGGCGTAAGTGCCTGTAATGACAGCAGATTTTTCTCGCTATTTTAATTAAAAGGAGTT
>CAIYDX010000418.1 GCA_903925005.1 uncultured Geobacteraceae bacterium | reverse complement strand
CGGCCAGCGGCGGCGGAGCAAGAATCGTAGACAAATTCAAAGAACGAAAAGCTTTTTTAGGGGTAGAACCAAAATCAAAAGCAGAAACTACCATCTTAAACTAAAAGCATTATTGTCTTGACCAAAGGGTCCACTAAAGGGATGTCTGTATTGAACACTGTTCGGTGAATATAGCCAAAGGTATTACTAAGCGTGTGGGCTCCAAAACTCCCTTTGAGGTTCACCTCCCGGCACCAACCTTTGACCAAGCTGTTCAGGTACTATACACAGAGCGCCAGCTTGCCCTTCCTTGACTGAAAGAGAAATCCCAGTTATTCCCCCCCTGAAGTGACCGGGCTTTACACTACATTTCGGTAAAATAAGTAAACATTTAGATGCTGTGAAAACTGCATTAACGTTATTCTTCGAATTCATCATCTACCACTAAACCGTTCATGAAATATAGAAGAATATCCATTGCCACGGGATAGCGTCTTCTATAACGTCAGAGGAAATTCCGTGTATTTCGTTATTTTTCTATATATCAGTTATCTGTTGAGTACCCCCATCGTCGATGAATAACGTTTTCTCCAAACCTGAAAATCAATCTGTCGGTCAAAAGTCCAATTGTTATAATTAGTATCATTGCCGCCACAACCAATGCCATGTCATGTAATTCCCGCCCCATCATCAAAGTCGAGCCTATGCCGGTGGTAACATACAGAAGTTCGGCTGCCATAAGCGAGCGCCAAGCAAATGACCAGCCCAGTTTTGCACCTGTTAAAATTGCAGGTAGTGACGCTGGAAATAGTACATACCAATAGAAGCGCCAACCAGTCGCACCTAGTATACCAGCAGCACGTAGATAGAGTGTTGGAATGGTTTTGACTCCATCGCGCACTGAAAGTGTTATGGACATTAGCGAGCCCATAATAATGACAAACTGCATGGCCGACTCGCTCAACCCAAACCAGAGTACTGCCATGGGAAGCCAGCATATGCTTGGCAGAGCTTGAAGTCCCACAGCCAAACTGCCGAGTGTGTCATCTAGAACTCTTTTCCGCCCAAGGAGTAGCCCCAGCGGGATTCCTATCAGGAGAGAGATGCCATACCCAACACAGAGGCGCTGCATGCTAGCCAAGATCGCCTGAGGCAGTGTCCAGTCTTGCATACCGAGCACGAGAGCATCTGCCACTTCTTTGGGGTGTGGAAATATGACTTCGTTACATAACTCCAGAGAGGCTACAACTTGCCATACAATCAGCAGCATGGCAAAAAACGCAAGACGTACCGCTCTTCCCCTCCAGACATAGTAACCTTTGGTAAAGAAACTTACTCTAGCGCTTTCCGTCCGTTCTTCCAGTTCACTCGGCATGATAGCCTTCTTCCTTGGTTGCCCTCAGCACCTCATTACGAAGATCGTCACGTATCTGAGATGCTATTTTGACTACTTCAACATCCTCAAGATAACGATTGCGTGGTAGGTCAATCGGATATTCGCGCAGGATTTTGCCTCCCTTTGCGGCCATAAGGATAACCCGCGTGCCTAGCCGTACAGCTTCACGGACATTGTGTGTCACAAATATTATGGTTTTTTTAGTTCGTAGCCAAACCTGCTCCACCTCTTCGTGCAGTTTGTCTCGCATTTGGGAATCCAATGCGGCAAACGGCTCATCCATTAACAGAACATCAGGGTCCATAATCAATGCTCGGGCCAGAGCCACACGCTGTTTCATACCTCCTGACAACTCATGAATCCAGGCGGTTGAGAAGTCTGACAGGTTAACTGTCCTGAGCAAAGCCACCGCCCGCTCTTCCCGCTCACTTTTATGGATACCTGCCATCTTAAGTCCGAACATTATATTCTGACTCACATTCAGCCAAGGGAACAGGGCATGTTCTTGAAACATGACAAATCGGTTGGTTCCTGGGCCGCTTATCTTCTCACCATTTATTAGAACATCACCAAGATCTGGTGGTTCAAAACCCGCTATAATATTCAGGAGGGTAGTCTTTCCGCAACCGGATGGCCCGACGATGCAGACAAATTCGCCCTCGTCGATACGCAGGTCAAGACCGCTAAGACCGTACACCGGACCGGACTGTCCCAAATAGACTCTAGTCACATTTTTCATTTCAACTTTAGTCATGAACCATCACTTCTCCTTAACAAGCGGCAACGACTTCTTCTTTAATATTTCATTGAGAAGAGTTACATCAATCAACCCCATGATCCCTCCCGAGAGATCGGCACTCCTCGGTAGATATCCTAACTCTTTGGCCCAGCCAGCGGATATCAACAATGGGCCAGCCAAAGGGTCAAATGTTACAGTTACCCTTGAGAACGCTTCAGCAAGCAGAGCAGTGGGCATCGGTTTGGAAACGATGCGGGTCAGTTGATCATTGAAACGCTTTTGGGCCTCGGCAGGATGCCGCTGAATCCATTCAGTAACCTCGACATTGGCCACAATAAAGCGCTTAACTAATTCTCGGTTTTTTTCATAGAACTCAGTCCTTACAACAACAACTGTGGTGGGGAATTTGCCATCTCGCCAAAGATTCCGTTCATCAAGCTGAATCTTGCCCCCACCCTCTTGGAGCAGCCGAGATAACCACGGTTCAGGAACCCAGGCGCCGTCAAGTTTTTTCTGCTGGAAAAGCATGAGAATATCAGGATTTTTTATCGGTATGACCTGTACATCTCTCCCTGTTGAGAGCCCATTGCTCTTGAGCCAATGTCTGAGGGCAATATCCTGCGTGTTCCCAAGTTCGGGAGAAGCAATCCGCTTACCCTTGAAATCACGCATCGAAGAGATCTGGACATCTTTTGGCACAACAAGGGCAGCACCACCACTGGCGGATCCGGTTATAATCTTGAGCGATTTCCCCTTGGATCGAAGAAATGCATTCACAGCCGGGTTGGGCCCAACAAACGCGATGTCAAGTTGCCCGGCTATGAGAGCTTCCATCTCAGCAGGACCGGCATTGAAAGTTTTCCAATCGATAGACACGCCCATACTTTTTTCAAAGGTCCCAAGACTTCGTCCAATGAGTGGTTGCGCATGAGTGATATTAGGAAAATGGCCGATTCTAATCTTGTCGGCACCCCATAATGAGTTACTGAATCCGCACTGTAATATCATAAGTGCTACAAAAGTGTGTGCTGAAATCAGTTGTGTGGGAAATAAATAAAATATTCGACTCACCAAAGCATCCTTGCTAAAGAAATTAACGGGCCTGTCAGTCTTTCTGTGTAAATGACTTTTCAAAAATTTATCGCGCATCATTATTCTCTTGAGATTTTCTGCCTATCATCACTCCATATGCGCCTTCCAAAGAACTTTTCAGAATCTCCCTCAACTGATTGGGGTTGTATGGTTTGCTGATTATCCCAGCTATGTTGTCACGTCCTATTCTTGATGTGACATCGGCATCACCAAAGCCGCTTGAGATGATAATAGGCAGCTTGTGGTTTAGTTGTTTCAGCGCTGGGAATAATGCATATCCATCCATAACTGGCATACCCATGTCAGTAAATACAAGTACAATGTCTGCGGCGTTCTTCTGGTACAGCTCCAACGCTTCCTTGCCATTCACTGCTTCCAGCACAGTAAATCCGAACTTTTGAAGCAAAATTTTTGCAATATTCCGAATTGGGTCTTCATCCTCTACCAGCAAGATGGCGCCGCTTCCCTGCCACGGGACTGAAAGAGCATGTATTTTATCTTCATTTCCGGTAGTATCAATTGCCTTAACAGGCAGATAGACCTTGAAAGTTGTTCCCTTACCAAGCTGACTAATAAGCTGCAATGCTCCATTATGTGAGTTAATTATTCCCAGTACTGCTGACATCCCAAGCCCACGTCCAGTGAATTTAGTTGTATAGAACGGCTCGAAGATGCGCAATTTTGTTTCCTCATCCATGCCACAGCCGGTGTCAGTTACTTCCAAACAGATATAACTGCCAGGAGGTATTTCTTTGCCGTGGTAATCCCGCTCAGATTGTCCAGCTAATACGGTTGACTTGGTTAGTGATACTCGAATCTCACCCTGTTCCTTACCAATGGCTTCAGATGCGTTGATGACCAGGTTCATGACTATCTGTCTGAGTTGGCTGGCATCAGCTGATATCAAGGGAATATTTGTTGAAAGCTCGGGCTTGATAACTGCATTCTGAGGAAGGGTCGCTTTTAGCATATTGACCATTTCTTCAACCAACATACACATATTAACCTGAGTCATAGAAAGTTGCGTTTTTCCGGCGTATGCCAGCATCTGTCGGCAGAGACCTGCGGCTCGTTCAGCAGCTTTTTCTATCTCTTGAATATTTACCTCTGCGGTTTCGTAATCCATCTTTGTCAGAGAGCAGTACCCCATGATAATCGCAAGGATGTTATTGAAGTCATGGGCGATACCTCCTGACAGAACGCCAAGACTTTCCAGTTTCTGGGTATGTTGTAACTGCTGCTCAAATGCCAATTTTTCTTCTTCTGAATGCTTTCGTTCGGTTATGTCTTGAGCGATGCCAGCTGTACCAATAACCTGGCCGTTTTCATCGAAGAGCGGAGTTTTGTAGGTTAGGTGCCATTTTGTACCTTCCGGCGTGACTATTGATTCTTCCACCATCTTTTTCCTGCCTGAGACGCATACTTCATGGTCATCATCCATATATCTCTTGGCCATTGCCTTGTCTGGCCATATTTCAAGATCAGTTTTACCTATACATTGTTTTATTGTCAGCCCCGATGAACTTGCAAACAGTTCGTTTACCATCTCCAAACGACCTTCTGTGTCCTTTAGCCATGCCATCATAGGAAGATTGTCCAAAATTGCACGTTGCCGCAGCTTTAATCGTGTATCTACTTCCTCAGCACGTTTCCGGTCGGTAATGTTGCGCACAAAGCCGCAGATAAGTTCTTTAGAATCTGACTGAATCAGGTTAGCAACTATTTCTACAGGGAATCGCTTGCCGTCTTTCGATAGGTGCTCTGTTTCAAATGTCCTTGTGCCTTTTTGTTGAAGTTCTACATAGAAATGCTGCCAGACATCGAAATTGTAAAGAGGATCAACGTCAGGAATACTCAATTTCAGCAATTCCTCTCTGGAATATCCCAGCGAGCGGCACGCTGCTTCATTAACATCAACAATGTGGGAATCAGAAGTAATCCAGAAAACTCCATCAGAGGAGTGGTCTATTGAGAATCGAGAAATGTGAAGAGACTCTTCGGCCTTCTTTCGTTCAGTAATATCCTGATTGGTGCCTCTCAGTTTTACGACGTTACCTTTTTCATCACAGATAGCTTCACAAATAGTAATGATCGTTCTTTGCTCGCCATCAGGACGATTAACGCGCAGTTCCATGGTATATGGCACACCATGATCAACTGCCTCCTTCAAGACTACTTCAAATTGTTGGTAATCGTCGGGATGAATAAACTTTTGGTGATCTTCGACAGGGAGCAAGCCCAGTGCGGGATCAAGCCCCCAAATATGAAACATTCCTTTTGACCATGTGGATTTTTGAATCACCGGATCGTATGTCCAACTTCCAGTACCTGCCAGTAGCTGTGCTTCTTCCAGTTCATATTCTCTTTCACGCAGAATCTCTTCTGTCAGTTTACGTTCTGTAATGTCCTGTATTGTCCCAATCATTGTCTGTATGTTGTTCTTATCATCGAATGAGACATTACCTAATCCATGTACCCATCTTATTTCTCCATCGCTCTTTCGCACTACCCTGTATTCTTTTGAAAAATTATTTCTTTTGGAGATAACTTCTTCTCTAAGATACTGGTCCATCATCTGTCTGTCATCTGGATGAATAATTTCCAACCAACCCTGAATGCTACGATTGTAATTACTGTCAATACCGAAAATATTATCAAGAACGTTGGAAGATTCCCAGCATCCGGCTATGAAATCTGTTTTATAAGAGCCTATGAATGCTGCCCGCTGCGACTCTCTGAAAAAGAATTCGCTTTCTAACAACCTCTCATTTGCTCGTTTGCGGGCTTGTTGCCTTTCATAGTTAAGTGTCAGACTCATTATAATTACCATGCCAATAAAACCAAACGGCACCAGAGGTGGGATATTGATAATACCCATTCGGAATAGAGTACCGGCAATACTGAAAACCAAAAGCATCCCAACGGCAAATATCATAACCAGTATAGTGGTCCGGTGATTTCTGCGGTAGTAACCGATCAGGGTGCATATCCCGAAAAGGTAGACAATAAATACCGTCGCAATCCATAGATAGAACCAAGTACCGGCAGTTCCCCGAGGGGAATAGAAGTCTTCTCCATTGGGTAGAATGACGTGCTTATACTCGTTGACATTTGAATACAGGATTGTGAATGGCTCCATCAGATTAACAACGAACATCACTGTAACAATCGAAGAGATCATCACCAGCATAGGCATAGGACGCACTTCAGAATACTTGGTTATAAACCATGGGAAGAGGCCCACAAATAAAATGTAGAAAACGAAAGTCAGGCGCAAGTTCGGAATAAATTCGTTCAGAGTCGTTTGTGCAAAGTTTTGGACGTTTGAGAAGGTGTACAACGCCATCAGTAATGATATAACGGCGAATAGTTGATTAACACGACGTTGTGACCGACTCGAATCCACGAAAGAGTGATATAGAGCGGAATAGGCGCAGATGCCCGCTAATAAAAGCTGGGAATTGAAGAATATTCCTTTTAACATGTGCCTGCTCCTCCAGAGCCATTTGTGAATTTACAATTCTGCTGGTACATCTCTGGTAGAATTAATAAGGTAAGCAGCAATGTACTTCCATCTTTGAAAAATACAACAAAATTCAATTAACATCCGTTATCGTTGTAATTCTTCCAAAGTTCAGCAGCGTCTATGCCTGCCCCAATCCACTGGATTCTGTAATAAAGGTAGTTGTCCTAAGGAAGCCACTTAGCACGTATGGACGCAAAGGGGGAAATTCGGAAAATCTCACAGCGGTGCATGTAGCACACACCCGGGCTGGAGATAGTAAAAGATCCCCAGCATCTATGCAGTCAACCGCATTGTGTCCAACCCGGACGTTACCGATGGAATCCCGGTACGCGAACCATCAGCCGAAATGTTCGGCTGACGTCATGTAAGATGTACCGAAGTAATGGATATTCTTCTGTGTTTTAGAAACGGCATCCGACTTCTTGCCCTTGATGTGCTGTGTGTAGCTCGATACACCACTCATGGTGTCGCTAGTCCCTACTTCAGATATTGAAACTTGAATTGTTCCTCGAGCATCAATCCCTATCTCGGGCTCAGCGGTACCTATGTAAATTTTGGTTATACCCTGAGACTTGAATTTATGCGGCAGGAAATACCTATGGGGTTCGGCAGATACGATCTCCTCAGCTCTTTTAATGGCACCCTTTAACCCCTCAGCACTTGCAGTAAGAATCAGGTTGGCGCCAAGTGCAGACAGAACCATTCTACAGTCTATATTACTGGTTTCAGGTATGGTCAAAGTAAGATGGTATCCACGATTCGCTGCCACATAGGCCAGAGCAAGACCAGTATAGTCAAAAGCTGGTTCGATGATTTTCATCCCTGATTTCAATATTCCTCGTTCTTCAGCGTCCTTAATGAAATTGACTGTAGTCCGGCAATTTGTCATATAGGCAGAGATACTTCCTTCGAATGTAGCTTGTCCTGTTGTTTTTAAACTTTCGGTAATGTGTAAATATCTCAAAGGTGCACTACTAAGAGCCTGCGAGTTGTCAGAATAGATATTACTCATCGGGATCATCCTTTCACGAACATTCATTCTTATCCTATTGGAATAGTCATATATGACACAAAAAAAATCAGAGTACATCCGCCAACGTCGTGTTTTCAAGTTTGTCCGAAATATAGTTGCGGATATCCCGAAAGACTGCCAACAAACTTTTCTCTTTTTCAATCGGAGTTGATTCATAGAAATAAGCGCTCACTGATTCAGTAGGAGCCAGTGCTCCATCAAACAATCTTATTATCTCGGCAAGATGAACTAGTTCCGCCGGTTTGGCAAGAGAGTAACCACCCGACTGCCCCCTATGGCTTCGTAAGTATTTTGCTCTTTTTAAAATCAAAAGTATTTGTTCGAGAAATTTGGGGGGGATACACTGAGACGAAGCAATTACTTGCACAGGCACAAAATTGTTTGTGCCACTTCGAGCCAGATAGATTAGTGCCAAGAGTGCATATTCACTTTTTGAAGTCAGTTTCATATTGGCCCATTATGACTATTTGATGGGAATAGTAATATACTTATTGTTTTGACATACTGGTCACATTTTTCGTAGTTTCTACGTGGTTCTTTCCGGTTGGTTTCAGTACTCTTTGGGCTATGGAAGTAATTGAGTATTTGAGGCCATAACGCTTTTGGCGAGTTTACTCCATTCTACCGAGTGCAATTAATCACCGCGGTTTACTGTTGAGGGAGCTAACTCCAGAGAAAGTGGCTGATTCTAAGATTCTTACTGGTTTTAGGACAGCTGGTTTTAAGGCCGATGGTTTTAAGGCAGTTGGTTTTGGTGTGGAGGATTCTGAAGAAGGGGCTACTTTTATAACATCAACCGGATTGGTAGAAGATGTCGAAGAAGCAACCATATTGATCCGATAGTCCTGCTTAGTTGTTTTAATGATAATCGGACTAGCAATACCATCCTTGGGAGGCACTATTTTCATGTAACCCCTTCTATTATATGTAATCTTCCAATCGGCAGTATCCTTGCCCTCAACACTGGTTACTTTTTCGCCTTTGGATAGAATAATCTTAAAGCTTTTAATTGAAGGTATCTTACTTGTATGGTCATATTTGATCCAATGCTTAACCCTACTGGCAGTTTTTGAATCCGATTTTATATGAACTATTGTATCCGACCCATGGGAGCGTGCAACTGAAACATTAGTTCTGGCACTGCTTGTTAGATTCTGGACCGACACCTCTTTTGATAGCTGAGGCAATATTTTTGCTGACATTTTATCCGGAGTTGCTTGTGAAACCCGCCGTTTAGATGGTTCAAGCATGAACCAGGCAACGGCTGTTGATACTATCAAAGAAACTATGATTATGATTAATAAGATCCAGCCAGTTTTTTGAAAGCGAGGATTATTTTCTGCTGAAATAACACGGGTTGCTTCCTGATCTAAAATGTGGCTTGAGAACGAGTCTTCTAACTTGGCTAGAAAGATATTTTGTGTTTCCATCCACTTTATCAGTTCATCGTGTCTGCTCTCTATTTCTATGAGTTTCTGTTCTATACTGCTAAAAGCGTATGCATTTCCTGATAAATGCTGCTCAATAATATCATTCACAATTTCCGCAGTTACCGGTTTACCATATTTTCCCGATTCCAGTTCGATGGCCTTGTCATCGTTCTTAATACCATGATTCTCATATGCATGCAGGAGTTCACGCAAGTCAGACATTCCTAACTCTTCAAAAATATCAAGAATGTCTTCTTCATTATCATCTAATTCTATGTCAAGCTCTGGCGAATAGTTACTAAAGAATGCCAGCCAACTGTCATATTTCAACACCTTCGTTGAGTTAAACAAAGAGTGGAATTGTTGTGCCGCGTTCAGTTTTGCAATTATCTGCTTAACTTGCATGGGTGTCATCCTTGGCAGTTTCTATTATATTACTTCGATTGTTGGTTACGAAGTGGTTGTTAATGGTCATTGTCTGTAAAGCGTGAACATAATTGGCCACAAAACAGAGCTTTTCATGAACATTATCAATGGTCTCTGAGAGTTCATCGATTCTCTTGTTAACTTTCCTATCAACAGCTTCAATATGTGAGAGCATTTCATTCTGATGAGTTCTCATGAGAGAGAGTATCTCATTATTATGGTGACTCTGGACATGGTCGCGTTCGTGTTCAACCTGAGCAAGTTCCTTGAGCATCAGTGAATTATTACGTTCAATTACTTCAAGAAAAGATAAGTTTTTAGATGATTCCGTATCAAAGGGAGGGTCCTGGCGGTTTATTTCCTGTTTTTCACTCATGACGCCACTCAAATCATTCTTTTGAGTCTCAGACGAATCAACCTGTTGGGTCTTTACTAACTGGTTAGTTGATTCAGGAGAATGAGAAAGATTCTGCTGACTTGTTTCCTGAACCCCATTAGCTGATTCTCTTGTAATAGCATTTTGCTCTTCAATTGAATTATCCTCTTGGGCAGGGAGCAGGTGGTTGCTAATTTGCGAGCGTATAACTGTCTCGTTTTTCACAAGCATATCAACGACATTCTTGTATGAATCTTCGGGCACTTCAAGAGAAAAATCAGCTGGGACTTTTCGCAGAAGTTCAGGAAGTTCACCGCATTCGTTTATACCTCCTGAACTTATGAAGTTATCGAATGTTTCCAATAATTTTTGTGTTTCAATTTTAATTTGAGTCATGTTCGCCCCCTCGATTTATATAATACCGTCTGTGCCATCACGCAACTCTCATGATCTCTGGTAAATTCTTGCCATTTTCTCTACTAATAATAGAAAACCGACCCCACAGCACACAACCAAACAGCGTAAACTGCTAAAATTATATTTATGTTAGTTTTTAATATTACTCGTCTGATTCCTCTAAATGGAACTCTACTAAAAGGAATGTCTCCTTTTAGAGGAAAAGCCACCAATCATCTTTTCCAGTAATTAAGCCAGAACACGCACGCTTGGCTATTTAGATTTCTGGCGTTTGTCCATTAACAGCTCTCTGCCTCGAATTGTAATAAATGCAATTGAGTGGGCATTCTAGATCATTTTTTTGTTATTGTAACTTTTTTTTTCATACTACTATTTATGATTTCCTCTGCTGCTTAATAGGTCATCTTGATTGTCGGCCTAACAAAGCGCAAATTCTGGGCACGGCTGTTTGCTAAGACATCCTTGAGCGTCATCTGCCTCTTGACTGCCCGCCGCCTTGACTGCTCCCGGTCCTGAAGGACCGGGATTCTCAAGACGAGCCAACGATAATAGCGCTTCGATTTGGAATTGGAATTAGACTGACGAACCCGCATTCAGAACATCTCTTGCTGGAAGGATACCACCGATCGATGCCGATCAGCGTCCAGACCAGAGAGGGATTTGTTCCAGCATCCGGATGAACTCCGACCAGCTGGCGTCCAGGTCCTTTTATTCAAGCCCGACTTATGTTCAACTCTCCGGCCTGCCCTCTGATGTGCTTCGATTATTTCTTTTGCGTTTCTGGTCATGTTATTTACTGCCAGGGTTCCAACACTGACAGTTGGTAACAACGAATCAGTTTGGTGCGAAGATTGTGCAGTATATCTCACATTTTATGCAACTTTTCATTAGCTTTTATAACAAGCTCTTCTGGGTCGTCATCTTCATAAATTAGTATAAAAGAACGTAAGGTATCAGGCGTCTTAGCCTTATAAAAAGCATTTCTGTAAGCATTGAGCCACACTGTTGTTGCTTGTGGCGCCATTTTTACAGGTTTGAATCGGAATGTTTGCACTGCAACTTTAATAGCTTGAATATCATCATTATTGAGACTTTCTTTATTATATTCATAATTATTATTGCCATTCATGTCACCGTTACGCGCAGCAAGCGCAAACCATTTCATAGCTCTTAAAATATCTTTCTCAACTTCAACTCCATTCGCATACATAACCCCAAGTTTGTTCTGCGCTGCTGCATGGCCTTGACCCGCCGCTTCACGATACCATTTTAAAGCTTCAGCAGAGTTGTTAGGCACACCGAAACCATATTGATACGTGATCCCAAGATTAAACTGCGCCGCAGCATGACCCTGCTCGGCAGCCTTGCGATACCATTTAGCAGCCTCTGACTTATCTTTTCCAAAACCTCCCTCATTTGAATACAGAATCCCCAGGTTATTCTGTGCTTCAGCGTTCCCCTGATCGGCAGCCTTACGATACCACTTTACAGCTTCTGCAGTATCAGCAATTGTTCCATGACCATATTGGTATGTTACCCCAAGATTAAACTGCGCCTCAGCATGGCCCAGTTCAGCAGCCTTGCGGTACCATTTAGCAGCTTCTGTTTTGTCTTTGATTACTGCGTCACCTGTGTAATACATAACCCCAAGATTATACTGCGCCGCTGCGTGACCCTGTTCAGCTGCTTTGCGAAACCATTTTATAACTTCTGCCTTATTTTTTATTACTCCGTCACCGTTGTCATACCTAACCGCAAGCATATACTGCGCAGCAGCATTACCCCGTTCGGCAGCCTTGCGATACCATTTAACAGCCTCTGACCTGTCTTTGGTTACACCCTCACCGTTATCGAAGCTGGTACCAATTTTATACTGCGCCTCAACTATTCCCTGCTCGGCAGCCTTGCGGTACCATTTATAAGCTTCTGCTTTGTCTTTGATTACACCATTCCCGTTGTCAAAATTCTCACCAAGTTTATATTGCGCCGCAGCAATGCCCTGCTCGGCAGCCTTGCGATAAAGCTTTATAGCTTCTGCCTTGTCTTTGGTTACACCGACCCCGTTGTCAAAATTCTCACCAAGCTTATACTGTGCAGCAGCAATACCCTGCTCGGCTGCTTTGCGATACAATCTGGTAGCTTCTGCCTTGTCTTTGGTTACACCATCACCAGTTTCAAAATCTTCCCCAAGCTTGTACTGTGCCATAGCATGGCCCTGCTCGGCCGCCTTGCGATAAAGCTTTATAGCTTCTGCCTTGTCTTTGGTTACACCATCACCGTTGTCATAATTCTCACCAAGCTTATACTGAGCCATAGCATGACCCTGTTCGGCTGCCTTGCTATACAGCTTTATAGCTTCTGCCTTGTCTTTGGTTACGCCATCACCATTTTCAAAATTCTCACCAAGCTTATACTGCGCCGAAGCATGGCCCTGCTCGGCGGCTTTGCGGAACCATCTTATAGCCTCTGCCTTGTCCTTGGTTAAACCGTCACCGTTGTCATAATTCTCACCAAGCTTATACTGCGCCAAAGCAACACCCTGTTCAGCCGCCTTGCGATACAATCTGATAGCTTCTGCCTTATCTTTGGTTACTCCATCACCAGTTTCAAAATTTTCCCCAAGCTTGTACTGCGCCGCAGCATGGCCCTGTTCGGCCGCCTTACTGAACCATTTTACAGCTTCTGCCTTGTCTTTGGTTACACTGTCACCGTTGTCATAATTCTCACCAAGCTTATACTGCGCCGCAGCAACACCCTGTTCGGCAGCTTTGCGATACAATCTGGTGGCTTCTGCCCTGTCTTTGGTTACACCATCACCATTTTCAAAATCCTCCCCAAGCTTATACTGTGCCATAGCATATCCCTGTTCGGCCGCCTTGCGATACAGTTTTATAGCTTCTGACTTGTCTTTGGTTACACCGTCACCGTTGTCATAACTCTCACCAAGCTTATACTGTGCCATAGCATGACCTTGTTCGGCCGCTTTGCTGAACCATTTTATAGCTTCTGACTTGTATTTGATAACACCGTCACCGTTGTCATAACTCTCACCAAGCTTATACTGCGCTGCAGCAATACCTTGTTCGGCAGCCTTGCGATACAATTTTATAGCTTCTGACTTGTCTTTGTTTACACCCTCTCCGTTATTATAATTCTCCCCAAGTTTATACTGCGCCGCAGCAATGCCCTGCTCGGCGGCTTTGCTGAACCATTTTACTGCTTCTGCCTTGTCTTTGATTACACCATCACCGTTGTCATAATACTCACCAAGCTTATACTGCGCTGCAGCAATACCTTGTCCGGCAGCCTTGCTGAACCATTTTAAAGCTTCTGCCTTGTCTTTTATTACACCGTCCCCGTTGTCATAATTTTCACCAAGCTTATATTGCGCTGCAGCAATACCCTGCTCCGCAGCCTTACTGAACCATTTTACTGCTTCTGCCTTGTCTTGTATTACACCGTCACCGTTATCATAACTCTCACCAAGCTTATATTGTGCCGCAGCAACACCCTGCTCAGCAGCCTTACTGAACCATTTTACAGCTTCTGACTTGTCTTTGGTTACACCGTCCCCGTTGTCATAATTCTCACCAAGCTTATATTGTGCTGCAGCAATACCTTGTTCGGCAGCCTTGCTAAACCATTTTAAAGCTTCTGCCTTGTCTATTATTACACCGTCCCCGTTGTCATAATTCTCCCCAAGTTTATATTGCGCCTCAGCAATGCCCTGCTCGGCAGCCTTGCGATATAGCTTTATAGCTTCTGCCTTGTCTTTGGTTACACCGTCCCCGTTGTCATAATTCTCACCAAGCTTATATTGTGCCGTAGCCACACCTTGTTCGGCAGCCTTGCTGAACCATTTTACAGCTTCTGCCTTGTCTTTGATTACACCGTCGCCGTTGTTATAATTCTCACCAAGTTTATACTGCGCAGCAGCATGACCCTGTTCGGCAGCCTTGCTATACAATTTAAGAGCTTCTGCTTTGTCTTTGGTTACACCGTCCCCGTTGTCATAATTCTCACCAAGCTTATACTGTGCCGCAGCAATGCCCTGTTCGGCCGCTTTGCGATACAATTTTAGAGCTTCTGCCTTGTCTTTGGTTTCACCATAACCATTGTCAAATCTAACCCCAAGGTTGTACTGCTCTGTAGCTAGGAACTGCTTGCCAGTATTGAGATACCATTTTGCAGAATTTGCCTCGTCTTTTTCTATACTATCACTAAGAGCGAGGAGGAAACGGTCAACATCAAAATTCAACGTTTGCAAGTCACTTGCGCTACTGTTGGATAAATCTCTATTCGTATTTCTCTGCCACAAAGCCGTGGTGGTTTCTGGTGATTGCAGTTGCAGCTGCGGTAGCGGTGGCGGGTTGGTAATCGAGAGATGGCCGTCAACATAGACAGCTGTGTAATTCTGAGCATTGGCTCCATTAGGAGCAATGGTGATCGGATAGATGTTCTGCAGGCTCGAACTCGTTGCAGTTGTAGTCAACACATATCCGGTAATGACGCTGGATGTATCGCCATTTTGAAGCCCACTAACACTCACAGTCAATGTTGGGTTGCCAGTACCGACGGGTTTCGACTTATTGTCGGCAACAATAGTTAACGGTGCCTTGGTGATTGTGCCTATGGCTCCCACCACATTGGTTGGAAGGATGTAATTACTAAGCAGCGTTCCTGTTCCAGCAGCAAAATCTCCATTTGCTAGAGTAGCCGTAGTATTGATGCCACTGCCAACGTTTTTAGT
>CAIYDX010000417.1 GCA_903925005.1 uncultured Geobacteraceae bacterium | reverse complement strand
CGGCCAGCGGCGGCGGAGCAAGAATCGTAGACAAATTCAAAGAACGAAAAGCTTTTTTAGGGGTAGAACCAAAATCAAAAGCAGAAACTACCATCTTAAACTAAAAGCATTATTGTCTTGACCAAAGGGTCCACTAAAGGGGTTAAAGTTGCATTGCTGCTTAGTTCTTCAACGGGGAAAACTGTTACGTTGTACGTTGGCGTTTTAGCAAATTCGGTTCTTTGACACTCTTCAAAAGCCAATATAGTCTGATCTACACCAGCTAGAGTGATTTTTTCTGGATTTTGTACGATGTCGCGAGCGTGTATTCTAGGTTTGTTAACCTTTGAAAGTTGCGGCGGCCTCATCCCCATGACAGCGAGAAAAAAGCCCATAGTCAGGATTACCGACAACAAAAAATATTTTTGTGTAATAGATACTTTACATACACTCATGTCTGCCATGCTAATCCTTGTATTTATAGTTTGCAAGTTTTTTTCCGACGTGTAGATGTTGGCAGATAATTAGTCGGTTCCTGTACCTCTCTGTGCGCATCTTTTTAATTGTCAACAGTAAGTCCTCCTGTAACGCTGTCACTTACCAACCGCCAAGCATACTGTCTTCAAACTCTTCAATTGTTTTTTTAACTCTTTCTCGCATCACATTAAGCTCTTCTCTAGAATAGACCGCTGTTCCCTTGTCGATCTCACTCTGGAGCCAATCAAGCTTGTCAGGATACGACATTGTAACGTGGCAGTCAGTGTTCATTGCCAAACAGCCAACTTTACCATTTTGTTGTGCAGTTGCCGCCTCCTGGCTCCCGATCCCGTTAGCTGCAAGGGCCGGTATAGCAATTATCATAAGAGCGGCTATGTTAAGGGTGAGTCTACGAATTAAGCGCCTCATGGCTGACTCCTTTTAGTAATATTTAACACTCATTTATTAACTCAGTTGAAAAAGAAAATATTGCAATCCGGACCCCTGGTCCATATTACTGGTATCTTTATTAAGTTGGTCAAGATCTAATATATTATAGCATAAGTGTGGGTAGACTTAGTCTGAAATATTTCCCGGTTTATCAAAGACAGTGACATCAGAGGCAATGCAATAGTCAAATACTGGTCGTGGGGTGGAGATTCATAGCGGATCCGCTGGAATAATATTGGGCAGTTGATAAAATAATTGATGTTTCAGCAAGGATGTTTGAAACGGAAATTGTGCAATCCAAATATAAGGGTGAAAATCCAGTTAGTAAATTATTGCGATTCAGCTTATTACACCAGCAAGACTAAAAATAAGCAGGAAAAGGACGATCGACGTAACCAGGACATACAGGAGATCTCGCTGTTGAAAGAATGCTAAAACTGAGAAGGCGACACGCATTACTGGCGTTGCGATTAAAATGAGAAGCCCTAATTGTATAATTCCTCTGCTATGAAAAGTAGATGCGTCCGCAATAATTCCAGCCAGGTTTTTCAGCTTTGCAGGTTCGCCACGAAAAACCCGATAGTCTGGATAAGCTGCACCGTAGTGAACTAAGTACATCCCGCCACCAATCAACACGACAAGAGCTGCCAGCAAAACGCCGCCTTGCAATAGTCTCGCAATAATTAACTCAATCTGGTGATCAGTCCATAAGCGTTTAGTTTTCATGTTCACAGTTTTCCTGTTAAGCCATTGTAAATCATTTCGATTGCAAGAAACAGAACAACAAGACTGAATACGATGCGCAAATGTGAGGTGTTGCTCATTACAAGTTTACGTGCGCCTAAAAGTGAACCAATAAGCACTCCAAGCATAACTGGCATTGCGAGACCAGGGTCGATATATCCGCGATTCAGGTAGACTCCGGCACTTGCAGCAGCAGTAACTCCGATCATGAAATTGCTCGTAGTTGTGGCTACTTTGAATGGAATGCGCATTGCCCGATCCATTGCCAGGACCTTGAAGGCACCTGAACCGATACCGAGAAGACCTGAGACTGCACCTGCAAAGCCCATTAGGCAAAATCCAAGCGGAATCGCTCGTACATGGTAACTCTGTGATCCTGTGGATGTCGGGTAACTGGAATCCATCTTGAGGCGATTAGCAAGCGGATCGGAGTGTACTGTTTCTGTAACGTCATGTCGTGCCTGGAAGGACACGTAGGATGAATAGAGCAAGACCAACCCAAAGAATATTGCTATCAAGGAAGTAGGCAGTTTTGAAGCAAAGAACGCTCCCACCAGCGCCCCCAGCGTAGTGGCAACCTCAAGAAACATAGCAATGCGAACATTACTGTAACCCTCCTTGACATACGCTGCAGCCGCTCCTGAAGAAGTAGCAATTACAGACACTAACGAAGCGCCGGCCGCATAGCGAATATCAACTCCAAGCCCCAGAACAAGCATTGGAACGATCACTACTCCACCGCCCAGACCGGTCATTGCCCCCAAAAAACCGGCAACAACAGAACCAAACCAGATCAATACGGTAAAATCATAATTGTTCATCGGACTCTTTGTCCTTTACCACCATCCGGTTGACCACTACCTATCATATGAATTGATTGGTGCTGCTAGAAATAATCAATTTCAGCATTTCTTTAAGCGCTCTCAGCTCATCAGGAGTTTTTCTGAGAAACAGCCTAGGTGTCAGTGTTGGGAGCCCTTAAATTCTCAAGACTGTTCTAAAACGGTCGTTTATAAGAACTTTGGGCCAGTTTCAAGGATTCCGCGGATTCGGGCTTACAACCCCCAAACAGAGAGAGCGGCTACCGGATTGAGAAAATCAGTCTGGCGTCGCTCTTTCTATTCTTATATGCATTCAATTGGTCATTTATTTTTAGGCTTGGGTTGCGCCGGCTCTGGTGCTACAGTGGGAAGATTAAAGCAAACTACATTGTAATCTGTAGTAAAAAGTAAGGCACCATTATGGCTAAATGTTGTGTGTACCTGAAAATGATCGGCAATGGCATAATCTGATTTTCCATTACAATATACTCCTGAAACATCAAAAGCCGACGATGCCACCCGGTGATATTCAGCCTTATATTCATTCGCAGGTGATTGGTCAGGTGATTTGTCACGTACGCCGGTGTAAAATGCATCATGATACACCGCAGACTTAACTAAATTTGCTTTAGGATAAAGCTCTCTAAAGCTACCTGTAGTAACAAATTTAGTCTCAAAGGCCCCTGCTCCAATCGGCGCAAGCAGCAGCACGCACAGTCCTAACATCCAGATAACTTTACTCATCAAATACCCCCTTTTATAGAAATTTTGGTTACATCCCTCTTTTCAGCTACTCAAGTAATGCAAATCGACAGCCAAGAACTGCTAAAAAATAATAATGAGGCTTTTATTTTGTATAGTAAGTAGTTAAGTTGATCTATCTCATCATAATATTGTGTAGAATATTTGGTTGAACCTCAATATTTGACGGAACCTCAACATATTGACGAAAATTTTGAAAGGACGGGGCTATACCAATCAGAGACTGGAAATCTGCACTGAATCAATTCAGTATTGTATTTGAAGGTAGATTGACTATTAGGTAATCTGATATTATGGGAAAGTATGTGTTAGGGACAAGCTAATCAAAAAAATGCTGTTTATCATGTTACTCGTTGAAAAATCGGGCAACAATTTCAAACCCTCAATAATTATTTCCAGGGAGTAAACTCGAAGCAAGGCGCCAAGTTTCACTAGTAGGCAACAAAATAACCAGCGACTGTCGTATCCAAGGCTATATCGTAATCAAGGCACGTCTTCCCATGGGAGCAGACTGAAGAGAATTTAGTTCGTGCAAAATATGCACATACTGACTCTGCCCGTAAAAGTTATCAGACTGTATTTTACAATCTCGATGTGATTCTTTCTGTTTGACTACCGTGTCAATTTGAAAAAGGCTGTCAATTTCTCAAGTTGGCAAAAAAACCTCAGCGACGATATTGTCCAAGGCAATGCCGTAAGCTAGACACGTCGTCCTCCGGGAGCCGGCAGTACCTTGCCTTTAGCCGCCATCAAATTTGAATTAGCTTCGATATGATTATCAAAGTATGTTGTTAATTTCTCATCACTATGCTATCTGCAATATACTGTTTTAAATTCTCTTATATGGAGGGCAACATGACTAAAGCAGAACTTGTAGCAAAGATCGCTGAGAAAGCAAAACTAACAAAGGTTCAAGCTGAAGCAGCTCTGGCCGCATTCCAATGTGCAGTGACTACAGAACTGGTGAATGATGGTAAAATTACACTGATTGGTTTCGGCACTTTCTCCTCGCTCAAGAAAGCAGCTCGAACTGGCCGAAACCCACAGACTGGCAAACCGCTTAAGATTGCGGCAAAAAGAGTTGGTAAGTTTTCTTCTGGTAAATTCCTCAAAGACCTTGACGCATGCAAAGGCTCCTGTAAGGGTAAACCTGCTGATAAAGCGGCTGTAAAACCAGTTGCTAAAATTAAGAAGAAATAGCTATCTACATCGGGGAGCTCACACTGAGTTCCCCGATGTAGATATTAATACGTTATCTAACTCAGCATAAACATGTACGAGTATCGAGCAGAACATTCCGGTAACTTGATGGTCTGGTCCCATGATCAGATTTATTTGTGTACTGCCGGATTTAAAGAATGGGTCGATTCGATTTGACATTTAATATTTCTTCGGTTTTAGGTTTGCAGATGGAAGGATTTGAATGTTGGTTGATCCGATAATTTCTTTAACGGAAGTCAGTCAACGCCAGTTACCAACTTTATTATTCATTTTTTTGCTGTAATTTTTTTCAGTTACCAACTTATTTATTAACAGAGGTTTCCTTGCTTGGTCTAACATGCTTAAAAATAAGAAATGCCAGTTACCGACTTTATTATTCTTGGACAACGATTGTTTAAGAATAATAAAGATGGTAACTGAACAATAAAGTTGGTAACTGGATAATAAAGTCGGTAACTGAATAATAAAGTTGGTAACTGACATAAATTGGTGTATAAAGTCCACGGTGAGGTCATTTCAGTTCTTGGTGAATGAGGTGGTGGACCGTGGCCAAATATCAGAGAAGCTTCACTCCAGAGTTGTTGGCAAAACGTCTACGTCTAGGCCGTGGTAAGGGTGTTGGTAAAAACTATAAACCATGGCTTACTGTTCGCGATGTTCCTTCACTCGGGCTTTCCTCTCGTATCCTGGGCTGGACAACAGGCCGGACACATCACTTACTTGCCGGAAATGAAACTGCATACTTTTACATTTTAGACTGGTCCATCCTCGTAATCGATATTCGCGAACAGTTCCCTCTCTTCCCGTTTGAAAAACCTCTCGAAATTGCTAAACGTCTCGGCCTAAAGCCGCCTACTGATCCAAAAACTCAATTACCAATAGTGATGACAACTGATTTCCTGATAGATACGTTTGTTGACGGAAAAATTCGTACAATTGCCAGGACGATTAAATTAACAAAGGATAATTCAAACAGAACCTTGGAAAAACTACAAATTGAAAGAATATACTGGGAAGAACTCGGAATTGATTGGGGTATAGTTACTGAGTTGGAAATTGATAAACAGGTATCTGATAACATTAAATGGATTCATAAGGCTAAAGCATTTGGTAAAGTACCAGCCGTTACCAAAGACATTCTAACTGAGATTGAATGGAAGCTAAGATGTATGAAGCTTCAAAATTACAGGTCGGTTGCAGAAATCGGCTCAGTTTTTGACAAGGAGTTTGGACTTCCTGTAGGTTCAGGACTTTGGTCAATTCGGCATCTAATTGCTAACCGTCGGTGGATAGTAGATATGGGTCAACATCTTTGCGAAAGAAACGGAATTACTTTTTCACTTGGATTTCAGTCCAACCCTGAACTGACCTGATGGAGGCAAGTAGTAATGATTATCGCTGTTAATTCAATTATTGAGTGGGTTGGTACTCAAGGTGCAAATAAGAAACCAATATTGGATCGAATTCTATGGGTTTCCCCGTCAGGTGACCAATGTGTTCTGATTCTGATTTACGCAGAATCAGAACTTCCTTATTGGGTACCACTAAAAGATGTTGAGGACGCTTTGCTTGATGGAAGAGCTTTAAAAAGAACCATAGACCCGTATGCGTGGTATGCATCGCCAGATAAAGATTTTTTGCAAAAACATGCTGTTAAGCGTGACATTGCGTGGGAGATCATCAAGTCATTAGTTACTAACGAACCCGATATATATGACGAAAGTAAACGTGGTTTGCTAATAAAAGATGCTTCCTTAAATCATAAGATACATAAAAAAAGTATATATAAGTATTTACACAAATACTGGACTCGCGGGAAAATAATAAATGCCTTGCTACCGGACTATCAAAAATGTGGTGGTTACGGGAGCCAGAGAGAATTAACTGAGGAATCAAAAAAACGCGGGCGGCCGCCAAAATTAGTGATAAGATTCCCCGAACAAAATCGCCGCAATATTGATGAGGATACTAAAAAAACTATCCGATTTGCGATGAATAAGTATTACATCAACAGCAAGGTCCAACCAACTACCATAGGAAAAGCATATAATAAAATGCTTCAAAGCCATTTTAACATTGGCTTTGATACAAAAAACGGTGTTGAAATACCAATACTCCCACCTGCAAATGAACTTCCTTCCAAAGCTCAATTTAAATATTGGGGCAATAAATCAGTCGATTTAGTTAAGTTACTGAAAGCACAGCACGGAGAACGTGGATTCGTTTTAAAGCACAGAGACATATTGGGAGAATCAACTCAGATGGCTGCGGGCCCTTGTTCGCTCTTTCAAGTTGATGCGACCGTGGCCGATGTTTACCTTGTAAACAGACTTAAACGTGATGACATAATCGGCCGACCAATCGTTTATGTGTGTATTGATGTATTCAGCAGAATTATAGCTGGGATATATGTGGGCCTCGAAGGTCCAAGTTGGCTCGGTGCAATGATTGCATTTGCAAATACTGCTGAATCAAAGGTTGATTACTGCTCAAGATACGATATCTCAATAGTCGAAGATGACTGGCCATGTCACTTTCTTCCAGAACGCTTAATGGCTGACCGGGGAGAATTCATAAGTGAGTCAAGTGATTCTATAGTTGAAGGATTAGATATTAATATCGAAAATACACCTCCGTACCGTGCCGATTGGAAAGGCATAGTAGAGCAGTATTTTCGCTGTCTGAACCTTAAGGGGATAAAATGGTTACCCGGTGCCGTCAGAGGTCGGCAACGTGGCGAGAGAGATTGCCGATTGGATGCTCAGTTAGACCTAGATCAATTTACTAAGATCTTAATCCACAATGTAATCAGGCATAATAATTCTCAATGGATTGAAGACTACCCATTGTCAGCAGATATGATCGCTGATGGGATTAAGCCTATTCCAATGGAGTTGTGGAAATGGGGTATAGTTAATCGAGTCGGACACCTGCAGGAAGCGACTATAGATCGCGTCAGGCTGGCGCTCATGCCGAAGGATACTGCTAGGATTACAACTCAAGGCATCTTATTTAAGGGTTTGCATTATGTTTGTGAGAGAGCACTTCGAGAACAATGGTTCGTGAGGGCCAGGCATTTTGGCAGGACGTCCATGGAGGCTTCATACGATCCACGAAGTAATAAATTTATATACCTGCGTGTACGCGAAGAGCCTATAGAAGTATGCTACCTTCTGGACAAAGATTCTAGGTATGCAGGTTGTACTTACGAAGAAGTTATTGATGCGCAGTGTAATAAATCCATTGCGAAAGACACTCACGAAAGTGCAAGAAATCAAGCACAAGCCGTTTGTGACGCTAATGTTGATGCAATTATTGGTGAGGGTGCTATGCTGAGTCAGCAAGTTCCTACAACAAAGAGCAATCTCGAACGCACAAAAGGTGTTAAAGCCAACCGCAAGGCTGAAAGAGATGAACGCCGTGAGGAAGATGCTTGGGAGCCGGATTCTGCCAAAGATACACAGAAACCAGAAGAAATGCAGCAACCACTAGCAGAATCTGAATCTAAGCCGGTGCTATCAAAGAAAGCGATGCTTTTCAAAGTCCTTGAAGAACAACGAGCTATTAGTAATGAGGAAACTTCATGATAAAAGCAGACAGCGTTTTTACAGGGGCAACAGTGGATGCAGGCTATCACGACAGTGAAGATCCGATGAACAAACATAACTGTTATGTGGAAGCATTACCTCGGATTTTAACATCTGGACGTGCTACCAGTCTAATGAGGCGTCAACCTGCGTATCATAAAGCTGAAAGGTTGCTTCCCCCTGAAATGCGCCTACATGGCGTTCAGCGAATAGCTAACTACATCGATCCAACTTGTGTACTTCTTGATATTGAACAACGTTTCAGTCGTTTAATACGTAATGGATATGTCTCTCGTAATCCACTATCAGCTGAGTGGAGATCGCAAATGCTAGCAGGATTCCCTACTATTGACGAGGGGAAAGATATCCCAGGCTATAGGCCAATTATTCGATCTACTGCTTCAGGTTTTTTTGCCATTGGAATCAGCGGCGTTGGAAAAAGTACCGCTATTGAATCTGTCCTATCATTGTACCCGCAGGTAATCGTTCACACAGAGTATAACGGTCGACCTTTCGATCAACGACAACTGGTGTGGCTAAAACTTGATTGTCCACATGATGGCTCAGTTAAAGGGCTTTGCATATCATTTTTTCATGCGCTCGACAGTTTGTTGGGGACTTCGTTTCATAATAAATATTGCAGCAAAAAAAATGTTACCGCTCATGAGCTACTTCCCGTCATCGCCAGATTGTCTGCCCAGCTGGGTTTGGGAGTCTTAGTCATAGATGAAATCCAACGTCTGAGCTTGGCTAAAAGTGGTGGTAGCGAAGAGATGTTGGAATTTTTTGTGCTGCTTGTCAACACCATAGGCGTCCCAGTGGTTCTTGTAGGGACTTTTAAAGCTTTTCCAATTCTCACAGGTGCCTTTGCCATGGCGCGTCGCGGCGAGGGCCAAGGTGATCTGATTTGGCCGACTCTCAAGGAGAAAGAAGCAGATTGGGGGTTTTTCCTAAATGAACTCTGGAAGTATCAATGGACTTCCGTTCACACTGAGCTTACAGAAGAAATTAAAAAAGTTATCTATGAGGAGTCGCAAGGAATAACCGATATAGTCATAAAACTTTACATGCTTGCACAATGGTCGGTTATTGGTGGAGATGATGAAATTCTTACACCAGAGATTTTCAGAGCTGTTGCCAGAGATAGTCTACAGCTGGCTCAGCCTATCCTCGCGGCATTGCGCACAGGAAATACGGAAATACTTTGTAAAATACCAGATATTCAATCCCCATTGAGCAATATAGAGTCATACTTCGATGCTGCTGCCAAACGGGTTGCGGCTGAGACATTAGCCAGAGAAAAACAGAAATCCTTGCCGAGTGACATATTTTCGCAGGTATTAACCCAACTTGTCATAGGTGGATTAGATGAAAAAGAGGCAAAATACTGCGCTGATTTGGCAATTGCACGCTGTGGGAAAGGTGCAGGTCTTAGAGAAATTCTTGCCTCAGCATTTCAGTTGTCTATAGCCAAGCCGAAAGGAGCCGCCACTAAAGCACCGCCGCCTACTCTAAAAGAAAAAATAACCAAAGTTCCACCTTCTGAAAGCGACCTTAGATCGGTCGTTAAAAAAGGGAAAGAAGAGGGAATAAGCTCTCATGATGCTCTGGAAAAAGCTGGAGTAACCAAATCTTCGAGCGAGTTTTTAGACTAGCTTTATACAAATGCCCCTTTTCTTCCCCCACCGTATCCTGATGAACTGCTTTATAGCATCTGTGCACGCTATCATCTTTACAGTGCGTCCACATCCGAGAAAAAGACCTTGCTTGATCTCTTTGGCTCTTCAAGCGCAAGTGCGATATATGACTTTCCAAGTCGATTATCTGCCATATCATCACAATTATCTTCAAACACAATAAATACCCCTGAACGGTTATTGCGTTACCATACCATGTTTCCGCTATATGAACCGTTCTTGCCTCTAAATAGATCGAAAGTAATCGCAAATAATATGATTGCCACTGATAAAGGTGGTGGAATACATACCTCTATTGGTGCCATGGCAAGTTCGGTCCCAGCGCTGCAAACGCTAAGATTCTGTCCCACCTGTGTAAGCGAGGAAACAAAATTGTATGGTGAGCCATATTGGCATCGCACTCACCAAGTGCCAGGTGTGTTTGTATGCCATGCTCACGGTGACTTTCTGAAGAACAGCAATGTCATCGTTGAGTCTCAGGTAAATAAGCATCGCTTCATTTCGGCCTACCACGGAACCAGAAGATCCATCGACATTGATGCGCCATTCGGATCTTCCATTGAACATTTGTTGCCAATAGCGTTAATGGTATTTGCCCTGCTCAATAACACATACGAAATATTAGGGCTTCGAGGGTTGCAGAAACGATATGTAAAAGTATTACGCGAACAGGGACTCGCTTCTGTTGGCGGTAGGGTGCCACAAAGAGACTTGGTTTCTCAATTTTCAGAATTTTATTCGGAAGATTTGTTGATAAAAAGCGGATGTGGTATCAGTTTGGTATCTCAGGAAAACTGGCTTAATGATCTGGTTCGAAAATCACTGAAATCACGTCACCCTATTCGCCACATATTGCTTATTCACTTTTTGGGAATGACGCTTGATGATTTTTTTAGCTGTAACCCTGTCTATTCTCCTTTTGGCCGAGCACCTTGGCCGTGTCTTAATAATGCTGCAGAACATTATCGCGAGCAAGTTGTTACAAACTGTACGATTGGGCAAAATTGTGAAACAAAAGCTCCAACTGGCACGTTTTCCTGTGATTGTGG
>CAIYDX010000416.1 GCA_903925005.1 uncultured Geobacteraceae bacterium | reverse complement strand
CGCATGGATAACGGAACGTATTGGTGAAATGTCGCACGCCTGATAACTGGTAATACAGTTGAGACTGTGTAATTTAACAAGCCGAAATAATTGGACTATTTGGCCAAAATTGACCTTTCGGGGTTTTAGTCAAAATCACCCTACCTGCATCATAATGTTGCTTTCGTTTCTCGCATTTACAGCTGGTCATGTGTCAGCCACCGAAGTTAAGATCGGGGTTCTGACCACCAGAGGTATCGAAGACACCCTGAAAGTATGGCAACAAGTCCCAGAGCATCTGGAAGCGGATATACCCGATTACCACTTTGTGATCGTTCCATTAAAATACAAAGAGCTTGATCGTGCCGTTGCGAATAAGGAGTTGGACTTTGTTGTTGCCAACCCCGCCGAGTACATTTATTTCGAGAAAATGTACAGCGTAGCAAGAATTGCGACATATGCTCAACATTGTGGGAAACTAGAAACTACTCAATTCGGCTCCGTGTTTTTTACCAAGGCAACTCGAACTGATATTCAATCACTTTCAGACCTCAAGGGCAAATCTCTTGTAACTATCAGTGAAACTGCTTTTGCCTCATAGATTGTCAGTCGAGATGAGTTGAAACGCCAAGGTGTTTCAGTCAGTGATCTTGCCTCTGTAAAATTTACTGGTATACCGTTGGACAATGTCGTCATGGCTGTAAAGAACGGTGTTGCAGATGTTGGCGCAATTCGCACAAAATTACCGTACGGACATAATTTACTATTAGCGGGATATCTGTCAATGAATATTTCCGTACGGACAAATCAATCATGTTGCCAATGTTTATATTTTATGGGCATCTCAGAACTCCGCTAGGATACAATCAATAAAATCCTTCAATAGAGGATCGGCAGGAATCGACTTTTTACTAACGAGAGTCCGGTGTTGTGTATGTTGAAAATGGGGGAGACGATGCTCCTTGAGGATACCCTGCTGGATCTGCTGCTGGACCAGAGAGCGTGAAACAAAGGTAATACCGCTCCCTTCGCACACTGCATTAATGATCAGATGCAGATCATCATACACAATCGTCCGGGCAAACTTGTTCGAATTTCTGTCGATGTTCAGCATGTTGAATGCAAGCAACTTGGTGAAACAACAATTCTCTTTTCTCAGATATATATCGAATGTGAGCAGATGATCAATGCTGACGTTTTGTTCATTGATATTGAGACTTGGAGCACTGACAAAGACGACCTCGTCATCCGGCAAAGACACGACCTCAAACCCATTCAGATCATAATCTTCAAAATGCTCGATCACTCCCGCCTGAAAACTCCCTTCTCGTAAACCTTCAATAACCCTGTCCGGCACTTCAAAGGAAAAACTCATCCCCGTTACCGCCGTGTGTGTCAGCATGAATACCTTTATAATCTGCGGCAAATATGCAGAGCCAAATGCGGGGCTGCAGCCGAAAAACACGCAGGCCTTCTTATTAAGATCGCTCAGGTCCTGCTGCAGTTCCTTTTCAAGATCGAGCATTCGGTGCGCTTTTTCCAGAACGATCTTACCTGAATCGGTTGGCATAAGAACCGGGCCGCTCCTGTCGATCAACGGGAATCCGTACTGTTCTTCCAGATGCTGGATGCGGCGGGAAACGGCAGACGGAGTGACAAAGAGTTTTTCGGCCGCCTTGGCAAAACTGCCGGCAGTGATAGAAGTAATGAATGTTTGCAGGTAATTATTTTTCAAAAGAGGCCTCTATTCGATCCGTGCGACGTGCGTAACACGCACGTATCCGTGATTATATTTCGTTTTTCATATCTATTGGTTGTGACTATAGTTCAAAACATAAAATTTATGCAAAAATTTTAAAAGGGAAACAGTGCCAGTGATTGATATTACGGTTGCAAGAATTACCCATGTGCAATGGGTACATCAGCTTGAAATGATTCTGCGGGAAAACAGCTCCACCGTAACCCTCCCGTCCTACAACAACTGTGAACTTGGAGCCTGGCTGTACAGCGAAGGTCTACTCGCCTACAAGGAAATCCCCGAGATCACACAACTGGAAAAGAGTCATAAAATTTTCCACATAGCAGCTGATAATGTCATCGCCTGGCACAATGGCTCCAAATACAACTCACAAAAAACCGCCCAGGCTGAAACAGATTTTCGTGACGCCCTGAGAACGAGCAAGGAAATTGTCTATATCCTGACGTTGCTGGAATATAAGATTTTGCAAAAATATCAGGAATCGCAGGAAGCGGCTCCGGCAGGGTTGAAAAATATGGCAAATCATCCCTGGCAGACACTTAAGTCAGTGATTGGTGAAAGGAACAGTCGGCTAGACGTTGCCAGAATTTCTCTGGATCTGATGAAAAGGGATTTTATAAAGAGCTACATCCAGGAATCTTAGGGGACATGACATACCGTATCTGAGCAGGGAACAATAACCACAGTTCGAGCGATTACGACGAACAACACGTAAAAGGAGATTACCCATGGTTTACAATTGTCCGAATTTGGTTGCAGGTGTCAAAACAGTGGCACTGGGAAACGGCGCAGGAGCAGGACTTGGATACGGAGCTGGTGCGGGTTACGGCGCAGGAGCAGGGTGCGGAGTTGGCGGTGGAATGGGCATGCACGCCCTTGCCGGGTGCTGTAAAGCGGCTTGTGCCCCTCTTCTGGGGGTTGGTTTTTTTCCGCTGGCGCTGACAGCCGCTGTCGGCTATCTCGGGTACAAGGTTTATAAAACTTCACAAAACGAAGAAAGTAAGAGCGCTGCATAGGCCGGATCTACACGGTAGTATTTG
>CAIYDX010000415.1 GCA_903925005.1 uncultured Geobacteraceae bacterium | reverse complement strand
TCCTTGCGTTCTGATCAAAATCTATAATTTCTTTATGAGCCGTTACCCCATCTTTACGAGGCATCATAATGTCCATTAATACCAGATCTATGCTGCCGAAGTTTTCTTTGTACTTGTCAATAGCATCCTGGCCATCCTCGGCAATAACGATATTGAATCCTCGCGACGTCAGCAGCGCCGACAGGAACTGACGCAAAGGCAATTCATCTTCTACAAGCAAAATGGTTACTTTATTAAAGTTGCCGGGGCTCGTTCCCATAATTTTCCCTCCGAAGAGCTCCCACAACTTCTCATAAGAAATAGTTTTCAGATCTTGTTTACACACCTTAACCTTATTTAACAACAACAGCAATTCCGCCTCATTAATAATTCTCACTGCTGAAACATTCAGCCCGGCAGCAAGTTCAAATATCGTAACAAGCGTCGGCTGCTGTTTTCCACGTTCAAGCCTTGATATGAACACCCTGTCCAAAGAACTGATTTTGGACAGCTCATCCTGGGACAAGCGAAGTTCTTTTCTTAATCTGCGCACAACCACGCCAAAAGCTTCTTCAATGGTCAAGAAAGCCCTCCTGACAAGATATTTATGAACGGATCGTTAGATACCATAAAAAACACTAACAAGTCTGTAGTCTAATAACATCATTTTATTCCGAAAAAATAGCGATTGCAATTATTCTGAGGAAATGTCGACAAGAGGTATTTTATTCAAATAGAATTATCAAGACTCGCCTCACCGGCTTCTCCGTGATTTGAGACTTGAACCGAACTCGCAAGCGTGATATTCCTAATATCATCATGAACCTACTAAGACCCAACATCGCCTCCATGAACGGCTATGTCCCCGGATTCCAGCCTGCCGACATCGCCTCGTGGATCAAGCTCAATACCAATGAAAACTCATATCCCCCTTCTCCGAAGGTAGTAGAAGCGATCTTGGCGGAACTTGGACCTGATGGCGCCAGCCTGCACACCTACCCCTCAGCATCCAGCCAAAAATTGCGCGAAGCAGCCGGAGAGCTGTACGGTTTCGATCCATCCTGGATCATCATGGCCAACGGCTCAGACGAGGTGCTCAACAACCTGATTCGCGCCTGTGCCGCCGAAGGAGAGGAGATCGGCTACGTTCACCCATCCTACTCCTACTATGCCACTTTGGCGGAAATCCAGGGTGCTCGGGTGCGGACGTACGGACTTACGGATGATTTCCGCATAGCCGGATTTCCCGAACGCTACGAAGGGAAGATCTTTTTCCTGACCACGCCCAATGCACCGCTAGGTCCGGCTTTTCCGGTTGAATACATTGAAGAGCTGGCGCAGCGTTGCGCCGGCATGCTGGTACTGGATGAAACCTATGCCGACTTTGCCGATGGCAACGCTTTGGATCTGGTACGAAAATATGACAATGTGGTTGTTACCCGCACCCTCTCAAAAAGCTATGCCTTGGCAGGAATGCGCCTGGGACTGGCCATAGCGCACCCTGAAATTATTGCCGCACTGGACAAGATCCGCGACCATTACAACCTCGACCGCCTGGCCCAGGCGGCCTGTGTGGCGGCTCTTCAAGACCAGGCATATCTGAAGGAGTGTTGCGGTAAAATCAGGAAAACTCGCGAGTGGTTCTCCGCTGAACTGCGCACCATCGGCTACAACGTCATTCCTTCACAGGGTAATTATGTTTTTGCGGCGTCGCCGGACAGAGATGGCAAGCGGATTTATGAAGGTCTGTTCGCCCGCAAAATTCTTGTCCGCCATTTTTCAGACACGATATTGTGCCATGGCCTGCGGATCTCGATCGGCACGCAACCGGAGATGGAGAAGACGCTGGCAGCGATAAAAGAGATCGGGTAATCAAGGGGGATTTGATGTCACGAACAGCAACAATTGAACGGATTACGAAGGAAACCAGAATCAAGCTCACACTGGGTGTGGACGGCACCGGAGAAGCAAAGATCTGCACGTCGGTGCCCTTTCTCGACCATATGCTCAATCTTTTTGCCCGCCACGGTCTTTTTGATCTTGAAGTTGAAGCTTGCGGCGATATCGATATCGACTTTCACCATACGGTTGAAGATATCGGCATTGTATTGGGCGAGGCATTCAAGCAGGCACTGGGGGACAAAAAAGGGATCCGCCGCTATGGGCAGGCTTCCATACCGATGGATGAGACGTTGGCCAGCGTAGCGATTGACATCTCCGGAAGACCGTACCTGGTATATCATGTCAATTTGCCAAAGGTGAAAATTGGTGACTTCGACGTCGAGCTGGCTCGGGAGTTTTTCCAGGCATTTGTCAATCACTGCGGTCTTAACCTGCATATCAATGTCATGTATGGCGAGAATGTCCACCACATCATTGAAGCCTGCTTCAAAGCATTTGCCCGCGCGATGGACTATGCCAGCCAGCTTGACCCTCGCGTAAAAGGGGTCATGTCAACAAAAGGAGTTTTGTGATTTAATTGCTCTTTCAATATACAAAAACAGGCGGCCCGCATAACGCGGAGCCGCCTGTTTTTGTTTTGACTTAAATGCCTACTTGAATTCCTTCAGCATTTCTTTGGCTTTCTTCGCTTCCTCGCTTTTCGGAAATCCTTCTATCAGTTTTTTCAAAACAAATTTTGCGCTCTTACCGTCACTGATCGCTTTGAAGGCCATTGCCTGCTTCAGCATCGCGGCAACAACCTTATCCTTGCCGGGATAGTTTTTGATTACATCCTGATAGGACAAAATTGCCGATTCAAAGTTTTTTTCCGTATAGTAGGTTTCACCGATCCAATAGTGAGCATTGGCAGCCAGCTCATGTTTGGGGTTCTGATCGATAAATCGGGTAAACAGCTCACGCGCTGAAACAACATCACCCGCCTTAAGCGAGTCAAGTCCGCTTAAATATAGCTGGTCAGGTGCAGGAGTGACCTCTTCTTTTTTCATTTTGGCCAGTTCGACCATTTTTTTAGAGAGCGCATCGAGAGAGGCCTGCTGTTTCAAGATGCGCTCTTCAAGAGCGATTATACGCTTATCCGCATCCTCTCGGTACCTGGCAAGATCCTCGACCGGTTTTTTAACACCCAACGTTGTATCGTCAAGTTTGCCGTTCAACACCTGCATATCACTCTTGGTGCTGTCAATTGCGGCCTGTATGTCGGCAGACATTTTTCGGACAGCGGCTACATCAGCTTTGAAGCCCTTTTCAATAGCACCGGCACTCGCCTTTGATTCTTCGCGGACAGCCGCCAGATCCCGGTCAACTGTAAAAAGATGCGATTTAATTGCGTCGATATCATTGCGGGTATTTTCAAGAGAACTCTGCAAGGCACAACCTGCCAAGGATGACACGAGAAGCAGAATTAGGACTTTAATATATTTCATGCAAAGATTCTCCTGTCTCCATGTTAGTAACGACGCACATATATCACGTGTAAATCCGGTTGACAAGTATCTGCAGTTATCGGTGACACGGCATAAACGAGAGCAACGCGGTGGAGCCGAAAATAGAAGGAGATCCTGTGTATTAATACTTGACAAAGGTGATACATTCCATTAACTATTTACCGTTTTTGGGTCATACGGCAAGAATGCCACAAATTGGCTATTCATATTTAACAAGAGGAGATGAACAAATGGAACAGTACGCAGTAGTTTTTGCCCTGGTCTGTGCCGCAGCAGCTGTTGCCTACGGTCTGATCACGGCAAGCTGGATTCTGGGGCTGCCTCAGGGCAATGACCGGATGAAACAGATCGCCGCAGCAATTCAGGAAGGGGCCGGCGCTTATATGAAACGCCAGTACACGATCATAGCCGTTGTCGGTGTGATCATGTTCATCGCTCTGTTTGCAACCTTGGGCGTAAAAACCGCAATCGGCTTTGCCGTCGGGGCGCTTTTTTCGGGTCTGACCGGCTTTATCGGCATGTTTGTTTCGGTTCGCGCCAACGTGCGCACCACTGAAGCCGCCAAATCCGGCATCACCAAGGCTCTCAACGTTGCCTTCAAAGGTGGAGCGATCACCGGCATGCTGGTAGTCGGTCTCGGTCTGTTGGGTGTCGCCGGCTACTACATGCTACTGTTAAAATTGATGCCCGGCGCTCCGGTCAAAGATGTGGTCACCCAACTGGTCGGCCTCGGCTTCGGCGGTTCGCTTATTTCTATCTTTGCCCGTCTTGGCGGCGGCATCTTTACCAACGGCGCCGACGTCGGCGCTGACCTGGTTGGAAAAGTCGAGGCAGGCATTCCTGAAGATGACCCGCGCAATCCTGCTGTTATCGCCGACAACGTTGGTGATAACGTCGGAGACTGCGCCGGCATGGCAGCCGACCTTTTCGAGACCTATGCAGTGACTCTGATCGCAGCCATGCTGCTGGGCGCAATCACCTTTACCGGTAATGCCAGCTCCGTCAGCTACCCGCTGATCCTGGGTGGTATCTCGATCATCACCTCGATCATCGGCACCTATTTTGTTAAACTCGGCTCCGGCGGCAAAATAATGACGGCTCTTTACAAGGGGCTGATCGCTTCGGCCGTCCTCGCCTGCATCGCCTTTTACTTCGTCACGGCGCAGATGTTCCCGGCCGGACTCACTAACGCCGCCGGCGTAACTTTCAGCTCGATAAACATCTTCATCTCCGCCATTGTCGGCCTGGTAGTAACCGGCGCGATATTCTGGATCACTGAATATTACACCGCAACCGAGTACGGTCCGGTGCAGCACATCGCCCAGGCATCCACCACCGGCCACGGTACCAACGTAATCGCCGGTCTCGGTGTCTCCATGAAGTCAACCGCAGCTCCCGTGATCGTCATAGCTGCCGGCATCATCGTGGCCTTCCAGTGCGCCGGTGTTTACGGCATTGCCATCGCCGCCGTTTCCATGCTCTCCCTGACCGGTATCGTTGTCGCGATGGACGCCTACGGCCCGATCACCGATAACGCCGGCGGTATTGCCGAGATGGCTGAACTGGACGACTCGGTTCGCGCCGTTACCGATCCTCTGGATGCCGTCGGCAACACGACCAAAGCCGTCACCAAAGGATATGCCATCGGTTCCGCCGGTCTGGCTGCTGTTATCCTGTTTACCTCTTACGTCGATGAATTGAATCACGCGTTGCTGAATGCCGGTAAAGAGCTCATCAAATTCGATCTCTCCGACCCATACATCATTGTAGGCCTCTTCGTCGGCGGCATGCTCCCCTACTATTTCGCCGCACAGTGCATGGAAGCGGTAGGCAAGGCCGGCGGTGCGGTTGTCGTCGAAGTACGTCGTCAGTTCCGTGAAATCAAGGGCATTATGGAAGGCACCGGCAAGCCGGATTATGCTGCCTGTGTTGATATCGTCACCAAGACCGCTCTGAAAGAGATGGTTATTCCCGGTCTGATCCCGATCCTGGCACCGGTGGTCGTAGGCTTCACCCTCGGCCCCAAGGCTTTGGGCGGCGTGATCGTCGGCACCATCGTTACCGGTATTTTTGTCGCAATCTCCATGACCACCGGCGGCGGCGCTTGGGATAACGCCAAAAAATACATCGAAGACGGCCACCACGGCGGCAAAGGGGGCGATGCCCACAAGGCTGCCGTTACCGGCGACACTGTCGGCGACCCCTACAAGGATACTGCTGGTCCGGCTATCAACCCGATGATCAAGATTATCAACATCGTATCGCTTCTGATTGTGCCGCTTCTGGCCAAAATGATGTAGTTCCGAACATATTTTGTTTCCGCACGGCGGTACGGGGATTTACCCTGTACCGCCTTTTTCTTTGCTTTCAGCGTTAAAAGGGATATAATCCGCCAGTTTTGTATCCAAACAGGAAACTTCAACCTGAACCTGAAAGGTTATTAATTATTATGAACAGTGCCATAAGCAAGAAAATGCTGATAAATGTCATGCACCCCGAGGAGACTCGCGTGGCGATCGTCCACGACGGCCGTCTGATGGAGTTGAACATTGAAATCAGCGGCAAGGAACAGATCAAGGGCAACATTTACAAAGGTGTCGTCCTTCGTGTCGAACCGGGGCTTCAAGCCGCTTTCGTCGATATCGGCCGCGCCAAACCGGGATTTCTCCAGATCGGCGAACTGCATCCCGATTACTGGGAATGGCGCGATGATATCCCCGAAGAGCAGCGCAAGCGTCGCCCCAGAATTCAGGAGGTGTTGCGACGCGGGCAGGAGCTGGTGGTACAGGTAGAGAAGGACGAACGTGACAACAAGGGTTCGGCGCTTACCAGCTACCTCTCCCTGCCGGGGCGGTACATGGTCATAATGCCCGGCAGCGATTCAACCGGCATCTCCCGGAAAGTTGAGCAGGAGGGGGTCCGCAAGCACTTAAAAGAGATTGTGTCCGAGATGAACATTCCTGAGGGGATGGGATATATCATCCGCACCGAAGCTGTGGGACGCGCTCCGGAAGAGCTGCATAAAGATTTCTCAAACCTGATCGAATTGTATGAATCGATCAGAAAAAAGGCTTCCGAAATAAAAGGGGCCGGCGAGATTTATCGCGACAGCGGCCTGATCATTCGCACCATACGAGACTACTTCTCGGATGACATCGATGAAGTGCTGGTTGACAGCAAAGATGCGTACCGTGAGGCCAAGGAGTTTTTCCGTGACACCATGCCGGCCTGTGAAAAGCGGGTCAAGCTGCACAAGGAAAAACGGCCGGTCTTTTCCCGTTTTCAACTTGAAGAGCAGATCGACCAGATTTATGAGAAGCGGGTGCCGCTGCCGTCGGGGGGCTCGCTTATTATTGAACCGACCGAAGCGCTGGTTTCCATTGATGTCAATTCGGGAAAATCGAGTGGCGAACGGGGCATCGAAGATACCGCCTTCAAGACCAATATGGAGGCTGCCGAAGAGATCGCCAGGCAGTTGCGGCTGCGCGACTTGGGCGGCATAATTATTATCGACTTCATCGACATGCGTGATAAAAAGCACAATCATGATGTGGAAAAGATGCTTAAACAGTCACTCAAAATGGATAAGGCACGGGTCAATCTGGGGCACATCTCCGAGTTCGGCATCATGGAGATGTCGCGTCAACGGATTGCCAAGACCCTGAACGATGCGATCCATCTGGAATGCCCGCACTGCGAGGGGCGCGGCAAAGTCAAATCGGTCGAAGCGATGGCGGTTTCCTTCCTGCGCAAGGTTCATGCCGCCGCCGCCAAGGGAACCATTGCCGAAGTGCGCGGCGGGTTGCCGTTGGAAGTCGCCTACTACCTGCTCAACCGTAAAAAACGCGAGTTGACCCAGATTGAAAACGATTACGAGATTGAAGTAACCGTGAAAGGCAAAACGTCTTTCCTGCTCAATCAGCTGGAGCTTGAAACCGTAAAACGTGAAAAACCGCACCTTGAAGATGTCCTCAAGAGTGAAGCGGAAGCGGAAGAAGCCCATAAACCGGCCATTTCCAGCGCTCCCGCCGCACAAGAGAAAACAGTTGAGGAACATCATAACGAAGCCGGCATTCCGACTGAAGGGGCTAAAAAACGGAAACGGCGTAAAAAGAAGAAGAAAACCGCCGGTGATGCCCATCACGAAACGACTCCGCTCGACCACGGCGAAGACGGGATTGATCATGACGCCGCTCAGGCGGAGGATATTTCCGAAGCGGTTGACGCTCCTGCCTCGGAAACAAGTGACAGCGCTGCGGATCAAACCGTAAAGCATAAAAAACGCAAGCGGCGGCGCAGTCGCGGTAAAACCCATAAAGATCATGAACACTCAGCTGAGGAAGCTGCAGACACACCAGCTTCCGAACCTGCCGTACCCGAAGCCGCCATTTCTGTCGTTACTTCGCCTGAAAATGTTGCAACCGAGGCGAAACCGAAACGTACCAGGGCACCACGCAAGAAAGAACTGGAAGCCGCTACCGTGGAGCCCACGCCTGCCAAACAGGTTGAAGAAACACCGGCGCCGGTCGCGCCAAAGTCTCGCCAGCGCGCCGCCCCTAAAAAGGCTCCAGCGGCAGAAGTTGCTCCTACCCCGCCGGCACCGGTAGCCGAAAAGCCTAAGCCCGCCGCACGGCCGCGACGAAAAAAGAGTGAACCGGCACCTGATCAAGAGTAAACATTTATGATAAGAATCAATAATGAAGATTGGAGATTTTAATGCAGAAGCTCGTATCGATAGTATATGCACTATTATTCATGGCAGTCGTTTCCGGTTGTGGCAATAATAACAGCGTTGGCATATCAACAGTCACCCCCCCCGCTGTTCTCCTCACCGCGGCTGATGTCTCCGGCAAGACGTTTTACAGTACGACAGTAAGTACTACAGTAAAAGGTTATTCGGCTTATCAGATCAATGCGATCGATGTAAACAACATCAAAAACGCATCATGGAACAGTTCAGCGGGCAACCCACCCACGGCGACAGACACCACCGGTACATGGAGCATTTCGAGCACCGGGGTTCTCACCCTCTCCTCTACGATCACCCCCGCTGCATCTCGTCAATTCACCTGCATCCAAAAAGAGACCACTTATTTTCTAATGTCCGATGGCAGCAATAATATCAGCAGGTTCTATTTCGACACCCCTACGACAACGGGTTTAGCGGCAGCGCAAGCATATCTGGCGTCGATTACAGTCACTAAACTCATACTCGGCGGTTCGATCCAGGGGACGGCACTCACTTCTTTAGCCAATGTCACAACTCTTGCAGGCAATACCAACACGCCGCTCACTTATACTACCGATCCCACCGCCGGTTCAGTTATGGTAACCGCAACCGGCGCGAATGCGAGCTTCAACCAGCCGACCGGCCTCACCACGGATGGAACCAGCCTCTTTGTGGCCGATTATAGAAACAACGTCATTCGCAAGATTGACATTACCAATGGACCCAACTATGGAATGGTTACAAGACTGGCCGGCAGCCCTGCCGGCGTCGCCGGCAATGCCAATTCAAGCGTTATCACTCCCGACAGCGCCACATTCAACCTACCTTCCGCCGTCACCACGGACGGAACATTCGTATATGTGGCGGATACAGGCAACAATACGATCCGCAAGGTAGAAATCGCCACCGGCATTGTTTCCCTCGTAGCCGGGAGCACAGCCAGTATTGTCGGTGCGATTGATGCGCTAAACGGTTCTGATGCCCGTTTCAATCAACCTACCGGTATTACCACCGACGGTATCAATCTTTACGTCGCGGATGCCGGCAACAGCACCATCCGCAAGATAGTGATTTCCACCGGAGAAGTTTATACGTTAGCCGGCGCTGCCCTGAACCCCGGATTTGCCGATTCTGCTCCTTCCGACGTCAACGGTACCAATGCCCGTTTCAACCAGCCCGCGCGTATTACCACGGACGGTACAAACCTCTATGTAACCGACTTTAACAATAAAACTATTCGTCAGATAGTAATTGCAACCGGCAAAGTTTCAACGCTGGCCGGCACGCCGGGACAAGTTGGGAGTGACAATGGCGCACATGATGATACCGGGACGGCAGCGCGGTTCAACCAACCTAACGGCATCACTACGGATGGCACAAATCTTTATGTAACAGATTCATACCTGAATTCGATCCGGATGATAGTCATAAAAACAGGCGTTGTCACAACCATACCCGGAATCTTCGGAGCAGGAGGTTTGCTGGCCCCCGTTGGAATCACTACTGACGGTGTCAGCCTCTTTGTTGCTAACACTTATACTTTAATCAAGAATATTGACAATACCACTACATACGGCAATACCATTCTCAAAATCAATTGAGAGGCCGGGAATGCCCGAAAAACATCGAGATTGTTTACAGGGCCTCCCTGTGCGAAGCTCTGTGAGGCCCCTTTTTTTCTTGACGTAACTGGGCGTTGAAGTTAGTTTTATCAGCTTGATTCCCAAGCACTATTTTTGTTTTGAAAGGTTGAATCACCACCATGGAAGAACTAAGTGAACTCCTGCTTCAACGGCGCCGCAAGGTCGATGCGCTCTGGGAAGCGGGCATAAATCCCTACCCCAATGACTTCAAACCCCGGCATACTTCAGCCGATATTATCGCCGCATACGATGCCGTGGAAAACCTTGACGCCGCCGATGCCGACATAAGCGTCGCCGGGCGCATTCTGGCGCGCAGATCCTTTGGCAAAGCGGCATTTATTCAGCTTCAGGATCGTAAAGGGCGCATTCAGCTCTATGTAAAAAAAGATGAAATCGGCGAAGAGGCGTTTGCCGCATTCGACACGTTCGACATCGGCGATATCGTCGGTGCCGAAGGCTACCCGTTTCGCACCAAGACTGGTGAGCTGTCGCTGCATGTCCGTTCCATAAGGCTGCTGGTCAAATCGCTTCTGCCGCTGCCGGAGAAGTTTCACGGGCTGACCGATGTTGAGACCCGCTACCGTCAGCGTTACGTCGACCTGATCGTAAATCCCGATGCGCGGGAAATATTCATCAAGCGCTCCCGCATCGTCAACCTGATCCGCAGCTTCATGACCGGACGCGATTTTCTCGAAGTGGAAACTCCGATGATGCATCAAATACCGGGGGGAGCTACGGCGCGACCTTTTATTACCCATCACAACACCCTAGATATGGAGCTGTATCTCCGCGTGGCCCCGGAGCTGTACCTGAAACGACTGGTCGTCGGCGGCCTGGAGAGAGTGTTCGAGATCAATCGCAATTTCCGCAACGAAGGGATCTCGGTTCGCCACAACCCCGAATTTACGATGATGGAGTTCTATCAGGCATATGCGACATATGAAGATCTGATGGATTTTACCGAGGAGCTGTTCTGTCACGTTGCCCAGGAGGTCTTGGGCACTCTTGATTTCACCAATCAGGGGATTGACATCAGCTTTCAGCGCCCCTGGAAAAGACTGACGGTTCGCGAGGCGATTCTGGAGTATGGCGATATTGAAGCGAAGCAGCTCGACGACCGCGACCTTGCTCTCTCCTACGCCCGCAGCATCGGTCTGTCACTGCCGGATGGAATCAGCTATGGCAAGCTCCTGATGGAGATTTTTGAAGAGGTGGCTGAACACAAACTGATCCAGCCGACCTTCATCACCGCCTACCCCACCGAGGTTTCACCGTTATCGCGCAAGAACGACCATGACCCTGAAATTGTAGATCGTTTCGAATTGATCATCGGCGGGCGTGAAATTGCCAATGCCTTCTCCGAATTGAATGATCCGGTCGACCAGAAAGAGCGTTTTCTGGCTCAGGTTGCCGAAAAAGACAAAGGGGATGAAGAAGCCCACTACATGGACGAAGATTATGTCCGCGCTCTGGAGTATGGCCTCCCCCCCACGGCAGGAGAAGGGATCGGCATCGACCGTCTGGTAATGCTGCTGACCGACTCTCCATCGATACGGGATGTAATCCTGTTTCCGCAGCTGCGCAAGGAAGTCAAATAAACGATGCCATTTGAACTGTTCATCGGCTTGCGCTATCTGAAAGCCAAACGGAAATCTACCTTTATTTCGATCATCACCTTTATCTCCACCGCCGGAGTCGCGCTGGGTGTCATGGCGCTGATCGTGGTCCTGGCGGTCATGACCGGCTTTGAAGATGATCTGAAGGAGAAGATTCTCGGCACAAACGCCCATATCGTTGTCATCCATAGCGGTGCACCGATGGAAGATTATCAAGCGGTGATTGAAAAACTGAAGGGATATAAAGGGGTTCAGGCGGCAACGCCTTTTATCTATAATCAAGTCATGCTTTCGTCCGGCAAGAATGTCTCCGGCGTTGTTCTGCGCGGGATCGACGTCGCCTCCGACCGCAAGGTTACCCGCCTCAGCAAATCGGTCGTCGAGGGGAATATTGACTCCCTTGACGCCAAAACTGGACAGGGGGGTGATACGACGCCAGGCTTGATGGTTGGAAAAGAGCTGGCCAAACATCTCAACCTGTTTTTGGGCGACAAGGTCAACGTCATCTCTCCGATGGGAAATATCACCCCGCTCGGCATGATGCCGCGCATGAAGCCGTTCAGAATTACCGGTATTTTCAATACCGGCATGTTCGAATATGATTCGACACTAGCCTACGTGAGCCTTGACCAGGCGCAGCGTTTTTTCGATCTTGGCGATACCGTCACCGGCATACAGCTCAAGGTAGAGGATGTTTATCACACCGGTGAACTGGCCCACAGCATCAACCGTGATATGGGGACCAAATTCTATGCCCGCGACTGGATGCAGATGAATAAAAATATTCTATTTGCTCTGAAAACGGAAAAGATCGTGATGTTCATCATCCTGACCCTGATTGTGCTTGTTGCTGCCTTTGGTATCGCTTCCACGCTCTTCATGGTCGTAATGGAAAAAACCAGGGATATCGCCATTCTCAAATCAATGGGCGCTACCGGCGCCAGTATCATGAAGATTTTTGTTCTTGAAGGGTTGATTATCGGGGTCATCGGCACACTGTTCGGCGTTGCCTCCGGGTTGCTGATCGCATTCAACCTTGAACCGATCATCGGCATCATTCAGAAAATCACCGGTCAGAATTTTTTCAGCAAGGATATTTATTATCTCGATCACTTCCCTTCGCTGGTGGTGCCGTCCGACGTGGTGCTGATTTCAGTGACCGCCGTGTTTATCTCCTTTCTGGCCACGCTCTATCCGGCCTGGCAGGCATCAAAAATGCTTCCGGCAGAGGCGCTCCGCTATGAATAATCTGCTCGAAGTACGCGGACTCGGCAAAACCTACGGCAGCGGTTCAAATAGGCTCGATGTCCTCTGCGGTATAGACCTGGACCTGCAGGCCGGCACGACAACCGCCCTGATCGGCGCTTCCGGCGCCGGAAAAAGTACCTTGCTGCACCTGCTGGGAGCCCTTGATCGTCCGACATCCGGGACGGTCTGTTTTCGCGGCGAAAATATTTTCAACAAGAATGACCGGCAACTGGCGGCGTTCAGGAATAGGAGCATCGGTTTCGTATTCCAGTTTCATCATCTTCTACCGGAATTTACCGCCCTCGAAAACGTTATGATGCCGGCTTTGATCGCCAGGATTCCGCGTCTGAAAGCGCGTGAAACGGCAGAGGCGCTGCTCGAAGATGTAGGACTGGGGCAGCGGATGACGCATCGTCCTGGAGAGTTGTCAGGCGGCGAGCAGCAACGGGTGGCCATTGCCAGAGCGCTGGCACTTGAGCCGGAGCTGCTCCTGGCTGATGAGCCGACCGGCAACCTCGACATGAAAACCAGCGACGGCATACATGCAATGCTGACGGAGTTGCAAACCAAAAAAGGCTTGACGCTGGTAATTGTTACTCACAACGAGCGCTTGGCGGCGGCCATGGGAACCACCATTCACCTGCTTGACGGCAGAGTGGAAAAAACTACTTAGACATTCGGGGGAAGTGTGCCCAGTTTCAGAAATACGACATCAGCAATGCTCATGGCATTGATCAGCTTTTCGACAATTGCCTATGCTGAAGGCGAAAAGCTGGTTGAAATCAAAACCCAAGGAAACCGTCGCATTGAGTCGGCGGCAATTCTCAACGTCATCAAGATGCACGCGGGCGATACCCTTTCCGACGACAAAACCGACGCTGATATCCGGGCAATATACAAACTGGGCCATTTTCAGGATGTCCAGGTATTGAAAGAGGAGTCTGACAAAGGGATCGTGCTGGTCTACTCCGTTCAGGAAAAACCGATTGTTCGCGAGATTTCGTTTGAGGGGAACAAGGAAATTACCACGGAGAAACTTAAGGAAGCGCTGGAGTTTCGCCTGAATTCCGTTTTTTCGACAAAAGATCTGGCTAAAAGCGTGACCAAGCTCAAAAAGATGTATGGCGATGAGGGCTATTATCTTGCCGACGTTCAGACCGAGGTAAAAAAAGGCTCGACAAGCGATCTGTCTGTTGTTGTTAAAATCATTGAAGGTGATAAGATTCTTATAAAAGATATTCGTTTTGACGGCAACAAGGCGTTCAGCAACAGGAAACTGTTGGGAGTTATGGAAACCAAGGAGAAATGGTTCCTGTCCTGGCTTACCGGCGCCGGCACCTATAAGGAAGAGGTCCTTAAAAATGATGCCATGCTCATTACCGACCACTATCTGAACAACGGTTATGTCAACATCAAGGTCGGCGAGCCGGCCGTTACGCTGAATGAGACAAAAACAGCGCTTGACGTCCATATTGTCATTAACGAAGGGGAACAGTATCGAATCGGCGCAATCGGCTTCAAAGGGGAGCTGCTTGAACCGGAAACAGTTTTACGCAACAAGCTGAAGAGCGAGCAGGGGGAGATCTTCAACCGTTCCATCCTGCGCACCGACATCGGCACTCTCACCGATGTTTACGGCGACAAGGGATATGCCTTTGCGACAATCAATCCTCAGACCCGCCCGGACAACGAAAAGAAGATTATCGATTTGACTTTTGACGTTGACAAGGGAGAACTGGTGTATATCGAGCGGATCAACATCGCCGGCAACCCCAAAACCCGCGACAAGGTTGTCCGCCGTGAATTACGCGTTTCCGAAACCGAGCTTTATAGCGCCGGCGGCCTGAAACGGAGTAAGCAGAACCTGATGAACCTCGGTTTCTTCGAAGAAGCCAACATCGCTACCGCCAAAGGGAGCGCCGGCAACAAACTTAATGTCAATGTCGATGTCAAGGAGAAACCGACCGGCTCTTTCAGTATCGGCGGCGGCTACAGCTCTCTTGACGGTCCGATTGCCCAGGGTTCGATCCAGCAAACCAACTTTCTAGGTTTGGGGCTGAAGGCAAATCTTTCCGCTTCTATCGGCAAAATTTCGCAGACATACTCTCTAGGTCTGACCGATCCCTATTTTATGGACACTAAATGGACTCTGGGGGGGGACATCTACCGCTCGGAGCGTATGTACTACGATTATGTCCGCCGAGTTACCGGCGCCGACATTAAAGGCGGCTACCCGATTAACGATTTTATCAGCGCTTTCATAATGTACAAGTATGAAATCAAGGAACTTTACAATCCCAGTACCGCATATCAGCAGCTCCATGACGCCGATACCAACAATATCTACCCACTTGACAAGACGACCACCAGCTCCATATTAAGCAGCATAACCCATAACAACACCGACTACCGCCTTGATCCGTCGTCCGGCATGATAAATTCGTTTTCGGCGGAGTACGCCGGCTTGGGAGGCAATAATAAATATGCCAGGTTTATTGCGGACAACAACTATTTTTACCCGTTATACAAGAAACTGATCGCCTCAACTAAACTGACACTGGGCTATATCGCCAATGTCGGTGCACAGATCCCGATCGACGAAAAGTTTTACCTGGGTGGTATCTCCTTGTGCGGTTACAAACTCCGCACAGTCTCCCCCTATGCCATAACACAGCTAAGAGATGTTAATGCCAATCAGGCAAATCAGATCGTCTTCCTGGGGGGCGAAAAGGAAATTGCCGGCAATTTTGAGTTGACTTTTCCACTGATCCCCGATGTCAGTATTAAAGGGGCCCTGTTTTTCGATTATGGGAACTCTTTCGACGACGCATCAATGGCATTTCAATCAATGCTGATGAGTTACGGCTTCGGAATCCGCTGGGCATCTCCCATCGGTCCGCTCCGTCTGGAATATGGCTTTCCGCTCAACCCACGCTACGGCGTTGACAGCACATCCGGGCGATTCGAATTTTCTATCGGCACCATGTTTTAACTAACCCCTTCATACCTCCCCTTGTCAAGGGAGGCTTAAAGATTTCAGGGCTGATTGCCCACAACCAATAAAAGGAGAAGTTTTCATGAAACGGGTAATTCTGGCAGGTATCGTAGCAGCATGCATTGCGTCAACATCTGTTTTTGCAGCTGATCTTAAACTGGGTTATATCGACATGCAACGCGCACTGAACGGTTCCGAGGCCGGAAAAGAAGCCAAGGAGCAGCTGGCCGCCAAAGTCAAAAGGTACCAGGACGAGATCAACGTAAAACAGGAAGAACTCAGAAAGTTGAAAGATGAGCTGGAAAAACAGGGCATGCTGCTCTCCGATTCCACCCGCGCCTCAAAAGAAAAGGATTATCAGAACAAACTAAAGGATTTTCAACGGTTCACCAAAGATGCTCAAGACGAACTGCAGGGCAAGGATGAAGAGCTGACCAGGAGAATTCTGGAAGGGATGGAAAAAGTTGTTAAGGAGTACGGTCGCCAGAAAGGCTACACCTTCATCTTTGTCAAAAACGAAAGCATGATGTTTGTCGACGAAAAGGTTGATCTGACCGAAGAGGTGTTGAAACTCTTCAATGCGACCCGGAAAAAGTAGCGTTATGACACTCACACGAACAGTTACAGAACTTGCCGAGTATTTAGGTGGAGTCGTGCGTGGGGACGGGGCTGTTGCAATCTCTTGTTTGGGAACCCTTGAAACCGCCGGCCCCGACGCGCTGACGTTTCTCGCAAACCCCAAATATGCTGCCAAAGTTGCGGAAACATCCGCCGGCGCGGTTTTAATGTCACCCGGCGGCGAGCGCTATGGCCGGACCGCCATTGAAGTGGCAAACCCGTATCTCTGCTTTGCCAAACTGCTGACACTTTTCTACACATCGCCGCACGAAGTGCTGGGAATACTTCCGGCAGCAATCGTCAACGAAACGGCCACTATCGGAGCGGGAACCAGCATTTATCCGGGAGCCTGCATCGGAAAAAATGTTGTCATCGGCGCACGCACGGTTATCTTTCCAGGTGCGGTACTATACGATAACGTAATTATCGGCGATGATTGCACCATCCATGCTAACGCGGTTGTCCGCGAGCGCTGCCGTATCGGCAGCCGCTGCATCGTTCAGCCGGGGGCCGTGATCGGTTCCGACGGTTTCGGATATGCGCCGGACGGCAGCGGCTACTACCGTATCCCGCAGATCGGCATCGTAATTTTAGAGGATGAGGTGGAAATCGGGGCGAACTGTTGCATAGACAGGGCCGCCGTCGATGTAACACGAATCGGGCACGGTACGAAGCTCGACAACCTGGTGCAGATAGCTCACAACTGTCAGATAGGTGAAGACTGCATGATTGTGTCTCAAGTAGGCATATCCGGCAGCACCAAAATCGGAAACCATGTGACACTGGCCGGACAGGTCGGAGTTGCCGGCCATCTCACGATTGGAGACAATGTCCTAGTCGGCGCTCAGTCCGGTGTGCCGAGTTCGCTGCCTGCCAACGCGGCCTATAGCGGATCACCAACGATGCCGCACAAGGAATGGCTGAAATCGGCCATGGTCGTGCCCCGTCTGCCGGAAATAAAGAAAACGGTTGCCGCCCTTGAGAAACGGGTTGCAGAGCTTGAATCAAAATTGAATCAGTTTAATCAGGAGAGTTAATATGCAATTGGATGTCAACGAGATCATGAAGATCCTTCCGCATCGCTTCCCCTTTCTGATGGTTGACCGGATTATAGAAGTGGAACATGGAACAAGGTGCGTAGGAATAAAAAATGTTACGATCAATGAACCCTTTTTCCCTGGCCATTTTCCCGGCCACCCGGTCATGCCGGGCGTCCTGATTATCGAAGCAATGGCACAGGTAGCAGGCATCATGGCGTATCTGGCTTCGGATGAAGCAACACGCAACAAGGTTACCTACTTTCTGGCAATTGACAATGCCCGCTTCCGCAAGCCGGTATCTCCCGGTGATCAACTTCGTATTGAGGTTACGACAACAATGAACAGAAGGGGAATCTGGGGGGTCGCCGGCAAAGCATTTGTCGGCGACGCGCTGGTGACCGAGGCGGATCTTAAAGCAACATTTGCGGATTCACCAAAATAACATCAAATCTCCTTTTCAGCAGGGAGACGTACTGGAGAAACATCATGATCCATCCGACTGCAATAATAGATTCAACCGCAACACTTGCCACAGACGTAGAAGTAGGTCCATACGCCATTATCGGCAAACATGTCACTATCGGCAAAGGGACCTCGATCGGCGCTCATGCGATCGTTGGTGACTGGACCGAAATCGGCGAAAACAATCAGATATTCCCACAGTCATCGGTCGGAGCTCCGCCCCAGGACCTCAAGTATAAAGGCGAAGAGTGCTGGACCAGACTCGGCAACAACAACATGGTACGCGAGTTTGCCACCATCCATCGCGGCACCGTCACCGGCCACGCCGAGACGGTTGTCGGCAGCAACAACCTTTTCATGGCATATTCGCACGTTGCTCATGATTGTGTCATCGGAAACGGCATCGTTATGGCCAACGTTGCAACCTTGGCAGGTCATGTTACCGTCGAGGACAATGTCATCATCGGTGGTCTGGTAGCGGTACATCAGTTTTCACGCATCGGAATGAATGCCATGGTAGGTGGCGGCACCATGGTCGGCATGGACATCCTCCCCTTTACGATTGCAACTTCCAGCAAAAGGGAAGCTAAACTGCGCGGCCTCAACCTGATCGGTCTCAAACGGCGCGGTTTTTCCGAAGAGACCATCACCAACCTGAAAACGGCATATAAGACTCTGTTTATGGCCGATTTGAAGCTTCCCGATGCTATAGAGCGCATCAGGATTGAAATCACTAACTGCCCTGAGGTCGATTACCTGCTGGCGTTTATCGATTCGACTCAACGCGGGTTCTGCAAAGGATGAGCAAATTAAAAACTGCCGTCATAGGTGTTGGCTACCTGGGAAATTTTCATGCCCAGAAATATGCCGCGATACAGGATGTCGAACTGGTCGGTGTCGTCGATAGCGACCGGAAGCGGGCGGCCGAGATTGCCGCGGCGCTTGGGACGGAAGCATTCAGCGACCATAGAGACCTTATCGGCAAAGTGGACGCAGTCAGCGTTGTCGTACCCACGCAGTTCCACCATGCCGTGGCACGTGACTTTCTGGCTGCCGGAGTGCATGTTCTGATCGAAAAGCCGATTACTGTCACGATTGAGGAAGCTGATGAGCTGATAGCATTGGCGGAAAAGAACAAGGTTGTTTTTCAGGTGGGGCATCTTGAACGCTTTAACCCTGTTCTTCAGGCACTTGACGGCGTGCTCCAGGAACCGCTTTTTATCGAGTCGGTTCGCATCGCCCCCTTCAAGCCGCGCGGCACCGATGTGAACGTGGTCCTTGACCTGATGATCCACGATATAGAAATAATTCAGCATATTGTCAAATCTTCCGTCAAGCGGGTCGATGCAGTCGGAGCGCCGGTCTTTACCGGCGAGGAAGACATCGCCAATGCCCGTATTCTCTTTGAAAACGGCTGCGTAGCCAACGTCACCGCCAGCCGCATCAGCTTGAAGAGCGAGCGGAAGATGCGTATTTTCCAGCGCAACGCATATATCACTCTTGATTTCCAGAACCGTAAGATGCTGGTCGCCCAGAAAGGGAGCGGTGAGCTGTTTCCAGGCGTTCCCAACGTTAAGGTTGATGAGCGGGAACTAGGCGAGGCTGATGCTCTGAGGAACGAAATCGAATCGTTTCTGACCGCGATACGCGAAGGTAAAGCACCAGCTGTAAGTGGACGTGACGGCAGAATGGCGTTGGAAACGGCGCTTAAAATCAATCTCAGTCTTGACAGGAGACCTTCATGATTCCAATGGTGGATCTTAAAACTCAATATCATACATTGAAAACCGAGATCGACAAGGCAGTTCTCGATGCAATCGAGAGCACCCAGTTTATCCTGGGGCCGAACGTAACCGCCTTCGAGCAGGAGACCGCGACATATCTGGGCGCCAAACATGCCATATCCTGCGCTTCGGGAACTGACGCACTGCAGCTTGCCATAACTGGCGGCAGGGATCAAACCTGGTGATGAGGTGATCACCACCCCCTTCACTTTTATTGCGACTGCGGAAGCGATCTGTTACGCGGGAGCCACCCCGGTTTTTGTCGATATCGATCCGAAGACCTTCAACATTGACCCTGCATTGATTGAAGCGGCCATTACCCCTCGCACCAAAGCGCTTATTCCGGTCCACCTCTTCGGACAACCGGCTGATATGGCGCCGATCAAAGCGGTCTGCGACAAGCACCAACTTACGCTTATCGAAGACTGCGCGCAGTCGTTCGGCGCAGCGGCGGGTGGCAAAATGACCGGGACCCTCGGAGCGCTCGGCTGTTTCAGCTTCTTCCCCAGCAAGAATCTTGGCTGTTACGGTGACGGCGGTCTGATCACCTGTGCAAGCGAAGAGCTGGCCGAACAGATCAAGGTGCTGCGCAACCATGGCAGTCGGGTGCGCTATCACCACAGCGTCATCGGTTTCAACAGCCGTCTCGACGATATACAGGCGGCTATCCTGCGGGTCAAGCTCCGGCGCATTGACGAGTTCAACAACGGGAGACGGCGTGTAGCCCACCTATACTCCGAACTGCTTGGCGACATTGCTACCGTGCCGTATGAAGACAACAAAGGGGTACACGTGTATCACCAGTATACCCTGTTGACTGACCGCCGCGATGCAATCATGGCAACGCTTTCCGAAAAACAGATCTCTTCCGCCGTCTACTACCCTATCCCGCTTCACAAACAGGATGTCTTTGCGAGTGCATACGCCGGTATCACACTTCCGGTCGCCGAAGATGTGGCCAGTCGCTGCATGTCGTTGCCAGTTTACCCGGAGATGACGGACGAATCGGTCCGCCTGGTAGCGCAGACGATTCGAGAGGCGCTGGTTGGCTAGCAATCCATGTCGCATCATGATCGTGGCCGGCGAGGCATCCGGCGACATCTACGGCGCCGACCTCGTCAATGAGACCCTGAAGCTTGCCCCTGATCTGCATTTTTTTGGAATCGGCGGCGCCCGCATGTGCGAAGCGGGAGTCGAAATTCTTGTCGATTCAAGCGATATGGCGGTCGTCGGACTGGTAGAAGTGATTAAACACTTCGACGTGATTTCATCGGCCTTCCTGAAACTGAAAAAGATCGTTCTGAACGAATCCCCCGATCTGCTGATCCTGATCGACTATCCCGGTTTCAACCTGCGACTGGCCAAGGTTGCCAAAAAAGCCGGCGTGAAAGTACTGTACTACATCAGCCCGCAGATCTGGGCCTGGCGGCAGGGACGAGTAAAAAAGATCGCCCGCCTTGTTGACCACATGGCTGTTATTCTCCCCTTCGAAGCGCCCTTCTACCAGAAAGCCGGAGTGCCGGTCACCTTCGTTGGGCACCCGATGCTTGACCTGGTCAAAGTGGCCCTGAATCGTTTTGACGCGGCAGCAAGCTTCAATCTCGACCCATCAAGAAAAATTGTCGGCCTCTTTCCCGGAAGCCGGCGCAACGAAATCGAGCGGCTTCTGCCGGTGATAATTGCCGCTGCCGGCAAACTGAAAGAGCGGTTTCCGGATATCCAGTTTATTCTGCCTTTGGCATCAACTCTCCAGAGTGACGATATTGTTCCGTTGCTCGCTGCCGCCAATATCAACGCCACAATCACGCGTGAACGGATTCACGACATGATCCGGGCATGTGATGCCGTGATTTCCGTTTCCGGTACGGTAACTCTCGAAATCGCCCTGGTGGGCACGCCGATGGTGATCATCTACAAGCTTTCACCGCTAACCTACCAGCTTGCCAAGCGGCTGGTAAAGATAGACAATATCGGCCTCTGCAATATTGTCGCAGGCGAAACCGTGGTCCGTGAGCTGATACAAGAGCAGGCAAATCCTACGGCTATTGCCGCCGAAATTGAAATGCTGCTCACCGACACTGCTTATCATGCCGCAATCGAACAGAAACTGGGAGAAGTACGCGCAAAGCTGGGGCGTGGAGGGGCATCGGCACATGTCGCTCGTCTTGCTCTAGCGTTATGCGGCATTTCAGACGAAATGCATGAGGGATTACCCGAGGCCCCGCAATGAAAAAGATCATCTGGCTGGCACAGGCGACGCTCTTTTATCTGTTTACCATGTTTGTTGCCGCGCTTCCCCGCTCTCAATCAAGCCGGATCGGTAAAAATATCGGCAGATTTCTGTTTAATATCCTTCATTCACGCCGCACGATTGCAATCGACAACATCAGGCAGGCGCTCCCCTACATGAAAGCCCATCCGTCCTGGACAGGCACGTTTGAAACCGCCGAGGAAATCGCTCTGGCAACATTTATGAACCTGGGGATCTCCATCGTTGAAATATGTCGTCTGTATCATGGTAAAGGTGATGTATTGATAGATTCGATGACGGTAAATGGTCTCGACAACTTCAAACACGCCAAGGAAAAGGGTAACGGTGTACTCTGCGTCAGCGGCCATTGCGGCAACTGGGAACTGATATCGCTCTCCTTCAAGCAGCATCTTGATGAGAATGTCTGGGCAATAGCCCGAAAGCAGAAAAATCCATATCTCGAAACAATCGTCGAAAAAATGAGGATGGGCTACGGTAATAAGGTCATCGACAACAAGGCCGCCCTGCGACCGATTCTGAGCGTTCTTAAAGGCAAAGGGGTCATCGGTATGCTGACCGATCAGGCCGTGTTTGAGGATAACGGCGCCCTGATCGAGTTTCTGGGCAGAAGAGCATGGGCCAACAAGGCCCCCGTGGTAATTGCTCATAAAACCAGAGCGCCGATTGTTCCTGTTTTCGGATACCGCGACAATGACCGACACGTTCTTACGTTCCTCCCGGAGTACACACTATGCGGTGATCTCTCCGAAGACGGCGTCAGGCGTGATATCCAGGCTTTGTCCAACTATCTTGAAGAGTTTGTCTGCGCTCATCCGGCGGACTGGTACTGGGTACATCGCCGCTGGAAACGGGCAGGAGAACAGATATGAACATGAGCCCTGATAAACAGGATAAGTGCGTTAATGAAGTTGTTTCCTGCTCAAAACACGCAGAAAACAACTTCAAACTTACTAAAGCCCGAGATTTCGCCCTTCCTGTCATCTTTCTTGTAATGGCAACTATCGTGATTGCCGTTACCGGTGCCGACCTGAAGCTGTCGGGACTGTTCTGTTTCGACGGGAAATGGCCGATCGGAGATCAACAGCCGTGGCACTTTCTGTATCTGCTGGATAGAGTACCATCGATCGGCCTGGGCCTGTGCGGATTGGCCGCCGCCATCATCGGCGGCGTGTACAAACAACGTCGCAGCTGGATTTCTCCGGGGATTTTTCTTGTTCTCCTTCTCACACTTGGTCCGGGACTGGTTGTAAATGTTATATTCAAGGAGTACTGGGGGCGGCCGAGGCCACGGGAAGTCGTTCAGCTTGGCGGCAAAAAGGGATTTCTGCAGCCATGGCAGAAAGGGGTAGCTCATGGAGGGCGTTCATTTCCATCCGGGCACTCTTCCGCAGCATTTTTCATGACTGCGCCTTTTTTCATATATCGTCGCAATAAACCCGGAGTTGCACGTCTCTGGCTGATGGGGGGGGTATGCTTTGGCCTGATGATGAGTGTTGCCCGCATAGCCCAGGGGGGGCATTTCCTGAGCGACAATCTCTGGGCGTGGGGAATGGTTCACCTTATGGCGGTTACCTTATACTACCTGCTGAAGCTTGACCGGGATGAAACGCTTTCAGCAGAATCATAGTCCGGTTCATGTTCTATTTCATCTACAACATACTCTCCATTCTTCTGTTCATTCCGGTTTTCCTGTTCAATATAGGCCGGTCTCTCAAACTTGGATGGCCGTTGGCGACAGCCGAACGTTTCGGTTTTGTCCCGCGGAGCCGGCTGGCTAAAATTGCCGGTCGCCAGGTTATATGGCTTCACGCCGTCTCGGTTGGTGAAGCCATTGCGGCCAGACCGCTTTTAAAAGCGCTCCGCTGCCGTTATCCAAACCATGCCATCGTTGTATCGAGCACGACTGAAACCGGGAAAACTACTGCTGGCGGATTTCCGGAGGTTGACCTCTGCCTCTACTTCCCCTTTGATTTCCTTCCCTCGGTGCGTGCTATTCTAAGTTCCGTCAAACCGCGCATCATCATCATAATGGAAACCGAAATTTGGCCCAATTTCTCCCATGAAGCCGCCAGAAGAGGCATTCCGCTGCTGCTGGCCAACGGCCGCATTTCGGACCGTTCGTTCAAACAATATCTGAAATTCAGCTGGTTTTTCCGCCCCTCCCTGCGCTGTTTTTCGACTATCTGCATGCAGTCTGAAGTCGGTCGCGAGCGCATTGCCGCTATCGGAGCAGATCCGGAAACAGTACGGGTTACCGGCAACCTCAAAAACGACATCCCTTTTCGGCAGGTTAATGACGTTGAACGAAAACAGCTGCGCGCCAGTTACAAGATCCCTGCTGACTGCTGCGTTTTGACTGCCGGCAGCACCCGTGACGGTGAAGAGCAGTACGTTATTTCGACCTATAAGGAGCTGTCTGCCCAGATGGACAACCTGTTCCTCGTGCTTGTGCCGAGGCACACTGAGCGAGCAGCGGAAATAGCAACACTGCTTGAAAAAGCCGGACTGCGCTTCCGGAGAAGAACGGCCCTCACTGATGATGCTTTGCTGCGCCATGGGGAAGTATTGCTGGTAGATACTATCGGCGAAATGATGAATCTGTATGCCCTGGCCGATTTTGCCTATGTCGGCGGCAGCCTGGTGCCGTTCGGCGGGCACAACCTCCTTGAACCTGCGTCTGTCGGCGTACCGAGCGTTTTTGGCCCACATATGGGCAATTTCCGGGAGATAGAGGCACTGCTCCTGCAGTACGGTGCCGGAATCCAGATCCAGACGCCGGATGAATTAACCACCGCCTGCCGGGCTCTGATTACCAGTTCCGAGCTGCGTAGAATCCTGGGACAAAATGGTTTGAAACTGTTGCGGGATAACGGCGGGGCCACGGAGCGGCACATGGAAGCCATAGCCGGATATTTATGAACGGATCATTTCACGCATACTGGCGAGGCTTTGCCACCGGCAGTCGCTCTGAACCGGCCGATAAGCTTCTCCTGCTGGTTTTGACGCCATTGGCATGGCTGTATTCATCCGTCCTGCGATTGCGGGCGCTGCTGTATCGGAGCGGGATCTTTAAAAAATACCGCCTCCCCCGTCCGGTTGTTTCAATCGGCAATATAACTGTCGGAGGAACCGGGAAAACCCCGGTAACCGCCTATATAGCACGATTACTATTGTCCCAAGGTTACCGTGTTGCCGTGCTTTCCCGCGGCTATGGCGGTTCTCTGGAGGGACAAACCTCCGTTGTCAGCGACGGTGTCACGATCATGCTGAGTGCGCGGGAATGCGGGGACGAACCGTATCTGCTGGCATCGACAGTGCCCGGGCTTATGGTCGTGATCGGAACGGATCGATATGCCGCCGGTGAATTAGCCATGCAGCAGCTTGTCCCGGACATTTTCCTTCTCGATGACGGATTCCAGCACCTGCGCCTGCATCGTGATCTGAACATACTGCTGCTGGACTTCTCAAGGCCGTTCGGCAATGGCCTGACTCTGCCGGCGGGCATATTGCGCGAACCCAAAATTGCCGTACAGCGGGCCGACCTGGTGATTTTTACGCGCGCTCCCGGAGGGGCAGCCGTTACTACCAACACACAGGGAATTCCCTGTTGTCTATCCAGCCATACTCTCGCCGACTTGCTCCCCCTAAGTGGTCAAACACCCGTTCCCTTTTCGCACTGTAACAACCTCAAGGTTCTGGCGTTTGCCGGCATTGCCGATCCTGACTCTTTCTTTGCCGGACTGCGCGCAAAGGGTCTGAATCTGATACGCAGCATCAGCTTCACGGATCATGTTGCCTACAGCAATGAACAGTGCAATGAGATAGCTGATGCGATGCTGGCAAGCGGAGCGGATGTATTGATCACAACGGAAAAAGATGGCGTTAAACTGAAAGAGTTCGCGCAGAAATTCGCGGCACACACATTACTTGCCAGGCTGGAGCTGACGATTGACGATCCGGAGATTTTAAAAAAGAAACTGAACCAGCTGTTTCAACAAAAATAGGATTTTTTTCGTGTTTTTCGTGGACAGTTTTTAACCTGATTGATACCTATCTTCCGCTATGTACATTATTTGATTCTGTAGGGGCGACGCCGTTGGCTCGCCCTGTTGCCATGGGCCGCAATGGCGAATGTTGTACCAGGGCGACCCGCCGGGTACGCCCCTACATTCTGTCTTTGGCGAAAGATCAGTACTAATCAGTTTTTTTAAAGTACTGTGTCTGCCACACCTGAACCTTTTCAAGAACATCCCGCACAGTAATATGCGGCATCCGATCGGAACGATTTTCCATTGATACCGGATAATCTTCGCCCGGTTCGCCGTACGCATCCACCATCAGATCGCCGAATTTCCGGTATGGCCCAACCCGCTTCGGATTGGAATACCCCATCAGAGACACGACTGGGCGATCAAGCGCCACCGTGATATGCAACGGGCCGGTATCTAGCGAGATTACCAGCGCCGCCCCATCCAGAATCCCGACCAGACCGCGTAAACCGCCATTTCCCAGGGCAGACAACGGGGCCCGTTTTGCCCGTTCCATGATGATCCGTTCGCACTCGACTTCAACCTGCGAGCGCCCGCCTACCAGAATCGGCTGCAGGCCGAAATCAGAGTACAAGGCATCGCAGACTTCGGCCCACCGCTCGGGAAGCCAGTTCTTTTGCAATTTGCTGGTTGCCACTACTATCGGCACCGCCGGACGCTCTAAACTGGAATAGAATGTTTTCTGCCATTCCCGCTCTTCTTCACTCCACGGCCCGAGACCCCAGGTAACCGGAGCAGACGGCGCGCCGAGCCAGTCGCAGAATTCAAGGTACTGATCCTGGACATGCTGCATGGCATGAGGGGGAATTCGGTGTGTGGTAAAGAGCCAGTTAAGATCGCGGGCGCGGGCAAAATCAAAGCCGAGTTTCACCGTGGCGTTGATAAACGATGTCACTATATTCGCCTTGAAATAGACCTGCAGATCAAGGACAAGATCAAACTTTCGGCTGCGCAGCTGCTCGCGGATGGCGAGGAAGCCGCGAATCCCCTGCGTGCGGTCAAACAGGATAATTTCATCGACCAGATTGTGCCCACGCACCAGCATGGCCGGCCCCGGCTGTAAAATCCAGGTCACCTGCATCGCCGGGTTAGCCCGTTTGAGTGCATGCAACACCGGCAGGACATGCACCGTATCACCCACGGCGCTCATCATGACAATGCAGACACGGTCCGTTGCAACATGCATCAATAATCCTCCTCTGTAAGAACGGCCAGCCTGGCCAGCGCATCCTCGTCAAAATCCAGCCCCCACCGTTCGCGCCACTTGCGGGCGGACTGGGCCAGCCTCTTGAAATTGCGCGCGGCAATATCACTTCCCTCCGGAAAAGTCACCCGGTCGACATCCAGCAGATACGCGGTCATATCGGCGCCACTGCCGGCGATATAGATATTCTTGAGGTTCAGGTCGGCGTGCCACGTACCGGCCGCTGCAAGAGCGTTCAGCAACTTGGCCACAGCTATCAGCATCGAATCACGTTCGGCACTGCTTGCTTTTTTCCAGACAGCTGGAACATCGTCCCCTTCCGGCAACCGCCGCGTCATGACATCGCTCCGGGCAAATATGCCGGCAGCAGGATAGATGGCGTACGCAAGCACCTCTGGTGTTGGAATCCCGGCGGCGGCAAGTCGCAACGCAGTTGCCAGTTCAAGCGGCGCTCGCGTCGGAGTGAGAAAATACTCTCCCGTCAATGCATGCAGCAGCCCGCCGTGGCGGTTTCTTCGCACAACCACCTGAGTTGCAGGATTTGTCGGCAGATTGACGGAGTAAATGACCCCGCGCCCCCGCATCTCTTCTCTCACAGATTGCCGAGCCGCCCATTCGTGGAGTGTGCCGGACGCAAGAGCCTGGGCAACTGACGAAGCGGCCCAATCACAGGCGACAGCCTGGCATCCTTTTACGTCGACAGATACGTAACCAGACCGCTGTATATCGGATTTAAGAATGTCTGGATAACAAATGGGAGGTTTCATGGGACTCGAAGGACTGAGATATATTTTAATTTACGTCATTTACGATCATTTTATCCGGCACGTTGTAAATATCATTCAATTCGAAGCATCGTCAACATGAAACTGGTAGAATTTCGATGGCAATATGTGCAATTTGCTTCAAAAACAATGTCATTTGTGGCATATTGTCCAATCAATTTTTTTATCATGGATAGTATGCTGCCACTTGAACTATTACAAATACTCGCGTGCCCGATCTGCAAGGGGGAATTGCTTCAAACCGCAGATGGCCACTCCATACATTGCAAACCCTGCGGCAGAGACTATCTTATTGTTGAAGGTATTCCTGTGTTACTCCCAGAGCAAGCAGACACACGCCTCCGTACAAGATGCGAGGCGCCGTGAAAAAATTACGGCACGACTCCATCCGGAAAATCCTGATTCGTTCGGTCAACTGGATCGGTGATGCCGTGATGACCACACCGGCTATAAGTGTGATTCGCGAGCAGTTTCCACAAGCTGAAATCACCATTCTGGCCAATGCGTTAGTATCCCAGCTTTTTTTGCATCATCCCGGAATTGACGCCATCATTACCTTCGATCGGCAGAGAAAACATCATGGCATTGCCGGAAGGCTGCGGCTGGCGGCTGAACTGCGGAAACATGCCTTTGATCTTGCCATCATTCTCCCCAATTCTTTCGATTCCGCACTCGTGCCTTGGCTGGCACGCGTTCCAACCAGAATTGGAAAATGCAGCGATGGCCGTACCCTGTTGCTTAATGGGCGATACAATGCGACGAAAGGCCCTACCGCCTGCCATGAGGTCGAATATTATCTAAACCTGATGAAATATTTCGGTATCAACGGAAGTTGCAGAGATCTCCATCTCTCAATTACCTCCGAAGAGGAGAGCAGAGCATCAGCGCTTCTGGCCGAATACGGCATACGACCGGATGATTTCGTACTCGGTATAAACCCTGGGGCGAGCTACGGTTCGGCCAAACGCTGGTATCCAGACAGATTTGCCGGGGTCGCCCGGCGACTCGCGTATAAATGGTCGGTTAAGGTCGTTATCTTTGGCGGACCCGGCGAAACCGAAATTGCTGCCGACATCGAGAGTCGTATGGAAGAAACGGCTGTAAATGTTGCCGGTAAAACGTCAGTACGGGAATTAATGGCGCTGATAAAGCGCTGCAATTTTTTTATAACCAATGATTCCGGCCCTATGCATATCGCCGCGGCTTTCGATGTGCCGTTAGTGGCAATATTCGGTTCAACCGACCACACCGGGACATCCCCTTACAACAGTAAGTCAGCAGTAGTGCGTAGCAATGTCGGATGCGCACCGTGCAAATTGCGGGAGTGCCCGATCGATCACCGCTGCATGACTACCGTTACCGAAGAATCTGTAATTTTTGCCGCGCTTGGGCTTGCTGACAAATTAAAACTTCCGTTTATCCACCAAAAATAAAGGACCCATTGAAATGCCTGTATTTAAAAGACTCCTCCTCTACATGAAACCCTACTGGTGGCGCATCATGCTTGCCGCACTAGCGTCATCAGCCTACGGAGGACTAGAGGGCGCTTTTGCCTACATGGTGGAGCCATTACTAAAGAAAATTTTCATGACTAAAGATATGGTGATTTTTTCATTTCTTCCGTTAGCTATAATACTGATATTCGTATTTCGGGCTATTTGCCGCTACGTTAACGACTACTTCATGAGCACTGCAGCACAACTGGCAGTGCAGGACGTACGAAACGAAATATTCCGGAAAAATATTGTCCTCGACCTGAAGTTTTTCTACCGCAATCAGACCGGCTCATTAATGTCGCGCATAGTAAATGATGTTGCCGTTATGCAAAACGGTGTTGCAGAAATGGTTTCGGGGATTTTCAGAGACACCATTGGCCTTGTTTCTCTGCTTGGAGTCATCTTCTATCGCGATTGGCAGCTTGCCATTATATCAATTCTGGTTATCCCGTTTACAATCTATCCTGCAAATATTCTTGGAAAGAAAATCAAACTGACAGCCCGGAAGGGGCAGGAGGAAGCGGGATACTTTGCCAATATCCTTCAGGAAACGCTGAGCGGAATAAAGATAGTCAAGGCGTTCTCTCTTGAAGACACCATGACGAAACAGTTTGCGCAGGCCAATCTCAATTATTACAATTTCACCAGGAAGATGATAAAATACAACGCGCTATCGTCACCTATCATGGAGGTAATCACCTCTTTCGGGATTGCTGCTGTCATTTTTTTTGGCGGTAGCAAGGTTATGTCTAACAAAATGACGGCGCCGGAATTCTTTTCATTTATTACGGCCATGGCACTGGTATATTCCCCTCTCAAAAAACTGATAAGCGCCTACAGTACCGCCCAGCGCTGCATCGGTGCTTCAGAACGAGTATTTGAGATTATAGATGCTACGCCGGAAATAATTGACTCTCCTGATGGTCACACTCTCACCCAGGAGGATAGCAAAATTGAATTTAAAAACGTCTTTTTTAAATATCAGGATGACTACATCCTTGACGATGTGTCCCTTGTAGCCGAAAAGGGCCAGATGGTGGCTCTTGTTGGACCATCAGGAGGGGGGAAAAGCACGCTTGTTTCGCTGATAGCCCGTTTTTTTGACACCAACGAAGGTCAGGTGCTAATCGGCACGCACAATGTCCGCGATATATCCAAAGAGAGCCTTATGAACCATATCGCCTTGGTAGATCAAGAGACCATCCTCTTCCATGATACCATAGCAAACAATATTCGCTACGGAAAACCGGGCGCTACAGAGGAAGAAATAAACAGAGCGGCACAAGCCGCCTACGCCCATGACTTTATCATGGATATGCCGCAAGGGTATCAAACAAGTATCGGAGATCGCGGTGTCAGGCTCTCCGGAGGACAAAGGCAGCGGCTATGCATTGCTCGTGCAATACTCAAAAATGCCCCGATCCTGATTCTCGATGAGGCGACCAGCGCGCTTGATACAGAGAGTGAACAGATGGTGCAAAAGGCGCTGGACAATCTTATGGTCGCCCGCACCACCTTTGTAATCGCCCACAGGCTTTCTACAGTGATAAATGCCGATAAAATTGTGGTATTGGAAAAAGGGAAAATTGTTGAAAGCGGCTCACACAAGTCACTGCTAGAAAATGGGGGACTTTATTGCAGACTCTGCGCACAGCAGTTTGGAAAAGAGCGATAGAATGAAAGAGCCTATGGATTCAATAGTCAACACAGCTAACGGAATTAGCATTGTAATTCCCAACTATAATGGCGAGTCCCTTCTGCGCGACAACCTGCCGTCAGTTTTTGCAGCTATTGCCCAATGGCATGGTTCAGTCGAGGTTATTATTGTTGACGACTGTAGCACTGATGATAGCTGCAACATTGTCAGGAATATGTTTCCAAAGGCACGGTTACTCGTAAACTCTCAAAATGTCGGTTTTTCGAAGACCTGTAATGCAGGTATGACAATGGCTAGATTTCCAATACTACTATGCATAAACACGGATGTGAGAGTAGAAACTAATTTACTTACTTCACTCGCTTCACACTTTGAAGACCCGGAACTTTTTGCTGTCACTCCCCGCATCATCGTAGAGCGGGAAGGCAAAAACCAAGGCGCAGTAATCGCCGCCTATCGTAGAGGATTTATCAGGGGTGGTTTTGTCGGCATGAACGAAGATCTTCCATCGCGCGAAAATTTGTACGCGATAGGTGCCTGCGTTGCATATGATGCCCAGAAGTTTCGGGCTCTTGGGGGCTATTCCGAGATTTATTCGCCGTTCATATTCGAAGACGTCGACATCTCATACAGGGCATGGAAGAGAGGCTGGAAGAGCATTTACGAACCAGCAGCCACCGTCTGGCATTATTCTAACGCAACCATATACAGAGATAAAACAAAACATCGTTGGCACCAAGTGATTTATTTCAGGAATAGATTTATTTTCCACTGGATAAACCTGAGTGATCCGGCATTCGTACTAAAAAACATATTAATTATCCTGTTCCGCCTGTCGGTCAGCTTTCTGTGGTTAAATTTCACCTATTACAAGGCTTTTTGGGAAGCAGCTAAAAAATGGCGCAGCATTTGGGCATTACGTAAAATGGAAAAACCTTACCGTCTTCTGAGCGACAAGGACATCCTGACCCGGACAGCACGACGTTAGCAGCATATTTGCCGACAATGGGAAAGTCGCTTTATGGCAACATATCATAGTTACAAGGCGGTAGTTAATGGACAAACTTTTATGTTATGCACACTTTGATGAATACGGAAAAGTTCAACCGTTTGTATTTCATTTCCTGCACTCAATGATTCCCCTTGGCACGGAACTCGTCTTTATATCCAACTCACCGATATCAGATTCCGACGGCGCGAAACTCTCGACAATATGTTCACGCGTCATCATCAATAAAAACGCCGGATATGATTTCTCCATGTGGAAAACAGCTCTTGATTCATGTCATATGTCTGATTACAATGAGATAATTATTACCAACTCCAGTATCTTGGGGCCAGTGTTTCCCATGAAAGACGTTTTTTCACGTATGGAACAAGTTGAGTGCGATTTTTGGGGAATAACCACCGGCTACCTAGTTCAGCGACATATTCAGAGTTACTTTCTGGTATTTCGTAAAAATGTAATTTCGTCTCAATCATTCAAGATGTTCTGGGACAGTGTATTACCCTATTCAAACAAAAGGCAAATCATTAACAGCTACGAAGTTGGTTTGACGCAATGGCTGTTGGAGTCAGGATTCAAACCAGGCGTATATATTTCGCTGGAACATTTACGCGGTTATTGTCAAAAAGCAGGCAAAAGGCTGCGTAAAATCGACAACTCTTCTGTAAAACATGCGTTAGAGCTGTTGGCTGCCGGAAGCCCATTTATTAAACGAGAGGCCGTTCGTAATCGGGTTATTGAATTAAATCAGATGTTACCCGGCTTGGAAAATAATCTTCTAAAAGAACTGTTTGACGAGCACTCTGAGGAAAAGAAATTTATATGTCCATTGTGCAATTCATCATCAAAGATACGGATAAGAAACGTTCCGGATTTCCGTAATCCATACAATACGGAGGAGTATACCTATTTCAAATGCGGCAGTTCGAGATGTGGTGTTGCCTGGATCAATCCAGGGGTGAATGTATGCCCTCCTGTCGAGTCGCCTCCTGCTGACCAGCCATTAGCACAGCCCACTTTTCCGCAAAAGTTATGGTCTCTTTTGCAGCAACGGGCACCCGGTAATCTGCTGCAAATAGGGACCGGAAATGAGGCGTTAACCGAGACTTTTCGCAAACAGGGGTGGCTTGTTACGGTCTCAAACGACAGAATGTATTATCCCGGCGCAACTGAAACACGTAAAAGTGCACTTTTGGACAAACCTGAAGAATCGAATCAAGCAAGCACATTTGATGTTATAACGGTATTGAATGACTTCGGCTGCCTGACAAATCCATCTGATACTTTGAAGCATTGTAATCGAGTTCTAAAACAGAACGGGATTCTTTATATTAAAACTCCCAATTGCGACTCGATTCAGTTAACTCTTTTTAAAAAATACTGGTACGGTATCAACGCTCCCCGGAGTTTGATGATTCACAACAAAAGTTCTCTAACCTCGCTACTATCTGAGGCAAATTTTGTAAGTAAAATCATTAACAGCACCGGAGATAGTGGTATTTATACCATTCGTAGTCTGGAAGCACGACTGAACAGGTGGGTTTCCGACGCATTTGAACCAAACAAACTACAACGGTGTTTAATTCTATTGATCCGAGCCTTGATCAGAGCCACACAGATGTTTGTAAAAAACTCCGGAGAAGAATGGATTGTTATTGCCTCAAAGAGATAGCGATTTTATATTACCAGCTGTAAATGGCGCTTTTGTACAATATGAGCTGTTTCAGACGGCGAAAGACAAGAAGGCATTTATCCATGACTACTGAAATTGGAACTATTAAGCGTGCACTCATCATCCGGGCAGGGCGACTTGGCGATACGGTGTGGGGAACCACCGTTATTGAGCCGATACGGGCGTATTTAGGTGAACAGACGAAGATCGATATTATTGTCACGCGCGGAATGCGAGCATTATTCGAGCATGATCCCCGTATTGAGACAATTTTCGAGATTAGCCACCGCAGTATCCCGCTCGTGTTCAGTCCGACCAAGTTGGCGGTGTTGCGCAAGTCTTTTCAGCAGCCATACGATCTGGTTGTCAATCTTGAAACGAGTTCGCACTTTTCAAGCCTTTTGCGTCATGTCCGCTCGAATCAAAAAATCTGCACTTCAACTCTTCCCCCGCATGCAGAGCGCCCTGATGGGCTGAATGTCGTTAACTTCTATAGTTACGTACTGGCTCAGGGTGTTCCTGCTAGCCTTTGTAAAGATGCGGCGCCAACTCTCCGGTCACCTGCGCATGTCGATGTTGCCTCACTGATCGGCAATGATCGTGAGTATCTGTGTCTGCACCCCGGCAACAGCCTTCTGGCGCGCGGAAAGACCGCTTTACGTTCCTGGCCGGAATCCCATTGGCGGGAACTTGTTGGCTTGATTACGCAGCATGTTCCCAGTTTGCAAATAGTTCTGATCGGTGAAAAGAGCGAGCGGGCTTTGAGTGAGGCTGTTGCAGCGGATTTCCCTGGGGTGATAAATCTGGCGGGATGCACTACATTACCGCAATTAATGGCAATCCTTGCTCACTCGCGTGCTCTGGTCACAACGGATACCGGGCCATCGCATGTTGCTGCGGCTCTGGCAACTCCGGTTATTGCCATATTCGGGCCGAGTGAAGCATACGGTACAGGCCCGATTGCTTCGCCGGACGGCTGGGCTGTAGCGGTAACGAGAAATATCGGATGTAATCCCTGCGTTAATACTGAACGAGCCAAAACCTGTGTTGATAACAGGTGCATGCAGGTTGTCACGCCTTCAGACGTCATGAAACTGCTTGATGAAGCTTTGTTGAAACGCTACATGGCTACGGTTGTCCAGCTCGAAGCAATTGACGGTTAAATGACTTTACCTCTAATACTGTTGAACTTGCTGCCGCAGTTAATCCATTTGTTAGGAAAGTACATAACTGTTTTTAGTAACAAATTCGTACACATAAGGGGAATATTTTGTCATTTCAAGATATTTTTGAACGAACTTTTCACGCATTTGAAGGAAAGTTCAAGGGTGCAACGGTTGTCGATGTTCCTGCCGGAGAGGGAAACACAACCCTTTGGCTCCAGAAATGCGGTGCCAATGTCATTGCCCTGGATCTTTTTCCAGAGTTCTTTAAAGCCAAAGGTCTACAGTGCCAGTTTTGCGACTTATCTGATAAGATTCCGCTGTCGGACGAAACGGCTGATTATCTGATTTCACAAGAGGGGCTTGAGCACATACCCAACCAAGTCAACGCGTTTAAGGAGTTTTCCCGTGTATTGAAGCTAAATGGAAGTCTGCTGTTAACGTGCCCAAATGGATCTAACTTAACTTCTAAAGTATCACACTTGATCGGAGAAACAGAAAAATATGGGAGGACAATGTCCCCAAATACCGTCGATAGCATCTGGTTTAATTCTGCAATGCAGAGCCAGATATACTTTGGGCATTTATTTATTCCAACAGCAACCCGCGCGCGCGTTCTTGGCCAGGTTGCTGGGCTTGACCTCGTTCAGGTGCATTTTTCCGAGTTTAAAATATCCTGCTTTCTCTGGTTTCTCTTGCTATATCCATTCATTTTCCTGCTCCAACTAAAAAGTTTTATTAGGAACTCCCGTAGTAATCCAGATGCAAAGTCAGAGTACAAGAAAGCATTTTTGTTATCAATAAACCCTAAGGTTCTCATTGATGGAAGCATGGTTTTAGAGTTTAAAAAGACCCGAACTATTGAGGAAGCCCATGATTTACTACGAGAGAATTGGGGCAGAATACAAAAAAACCGACCATAGTTTTCTGTTTTATCTGTAGCATTCTCTGGCTGGTCAGGCGTGTTAGCGACATATTAAAGGACAGCACATGATTCCTATTTCCGTCGTAATCATAACCTTTAACGAGGAAAAAAATATCGAGCGCTGCTTGCGTTCGGTACAGGGCGTGGCCGATGAAATTATCGTGCTGGACTCGTTATCTACCGACCGGACCAGGGAAATTTGCCAACGGTTCAATGTCATATTTGTAGAGCAGCCATTCCTGGGATATGTCGAACAAAAAAATAAGGCTCTGGATTTTGCCACATATCCGCATATCCTTTCTCTCGATGCCGACGAGGCGCTTTCCGATGATCTCAAAAAATCGATTCTTGAGATCAAGCAAAACTGGCGCCACGACGGGTACTGTTTCAACCGCCTGACCAATTATTGCAGCACCTGGGTCCACCATTGCGGATGGTATCCGGACCGGAAGCTGCGCCTGTTTGATAAACGAAAAGGAAAGTGGGCCGGCAATACCATTCACGAGCGGTATCTGCTGGACGATAACAGTTCGCCGCACCATCTTTCCGGCGATTTGCTGCACTATTCATACTACACAATCGATCAGCATATCGACCAGATCAAGAAATTTACGACTATCATGGCACAAGTACAATTTCAGAAGGGGAAGAAGCCCGGCTTGGGGAAACTTGTTCTGAATCCGTTCTGGTGCTTCGTTAGACAATATTTTGTGCGGCTAGGTTTTCTCGACGGGTATCATGGTCTGGTAATCTGCTGCCTGTCGGCCGGAGCCAATTTCATCAAATATGCAAAGACGAGGGAGCTGTTCTCTGCCCAAGGCTCGGTGAATGATTAAGAGACTGATCATATGTCGCACCGACAGCATCGGCGACGTCATCCTTACCTTGCCGACGGCCGGCTTGATGAAAAAGCTGCATCCCGGCCTGAAAATTTATTTTATCGGCCGTTCCTATACCGCCCCCCTCATTACCGCTTGCGAGCATGTCGATGAGTTCATCGACTGGGATGTGCTGTCCAAATGTAGCGATCAGGAAAAAACCGCATATTTCAAGGCATTACAGGCCGACGCGATAGTACATGTATTCCCCAACAAAGAACTTGCCCGGATAGCATACCGGTGCAAAATCCCTCTTCGCGTCGGTACATCGCACCGTTTCCACCACTGGTTGTATTGCAACCGTCTTATTCATGTGGGGCGAAAAAGATCGCCACTACATGAAGCCCAACTGAATTGCCGGCTATTTCGTCCGTTGGGAGTTGAAGCGTCGCCTACACTCAACGAACTGGCACATTTGATGGGGCTAACCGAATCGGACGAACTCGATACGACTTTTGCGAGGTGGCTGAACCCCAGCCGGTTTAACGTGATTCTGCATCCTAAATCAAAGGGGAGCGCCCGCGAATGGGGACTTGACAACTTCAGCGAACTGATCCGGGCACTCCCTAAGGAGCGCTACAAAATCTTTATCTCGGGGAGCGCCGAAGACGGGCTGGCAATGCAGACACATCTCAGAATGTGGGGAAGCGACGTGACCGATATCACCGGTAAAATGTCACTCTCACAGTTTATTGCTTTCATTAATAAGGCCGATGGACTTGTGGCGGCAAGTACCGGACCGTTGCATATTGCCGCAGCGCTCGGAAAAGTTGCCGTTGGCCTGTTTGCGCCGATGCGGCCGATCCATCCGGGCCGCTGGTCACCCCTGGGGCCAAGAGCCGGATTTCTTGTCCTGGACAAGCAATGTCAGCTATGTCGCCATGATAATCGTTGTGCTTGCATCGAGAGCATCAAGCCTGCAGATGTCATACTAAAGTTGGAGCAGCTGAACGTACCGTAATTCAATACAGTTGCAGCACCCATCACACCACAAATCAGCCGAGAACCACCACTATGCCTTTACGTATCCTGCATGTTTTGTCTTCAAATTTTTTCGCCGGCTCGGTTGCGTATGCGCTCCAATTGGCGGAGAACCAGCATTCATGCGGGCATGACGTGACCATGGTAACCGATCAGGCTGGGTTATCCGACTCGGTTACCTGCCTGCCGCTGCCGGTGTCAAACCGTTCGTTACTGCAGCGCTTTCGCAATATTCGTTTTCTCAAGAAACTGATTCGCGAGCAGAACATCAGCGTAGTGCATGCCCATTCACGCGCGGCCAGCTGGATAGCCTATTATACTGTTCGCGGTACACGCGTACCGCTTGTTTCAACCATACATGGACGTCAAGTAAAGCATTCCGTCCTGAAATCGAATGATATTTACGGCGAAAAAGTCATCGCCATCTGCCCTCAGCTCACTGAGCATTTAGCCAATGAGCTCCTTATGGACAGGCAGAAATTGGTGTCTTTACCCAATCCACTTGATATTCAGAAGCTAAGCCAGACTCAAAGAACCAGGGTAAACGACGGGACAGTTGTAATTTCCGTCGTCGGCCGCCTGAATGGCCCAAAAGGCGCTCACATTTCAGACCTGATGTCACAGGTTTTCCCGGATTTATTACTGCAAAATCCCACCCTTTCCGTACAGATCGTCGGCGGTGAATGGGACTCATTTCCACAATCCGGAAAAGATGCCTTTACCCAGCTTCAATCTCGATTTGGGGAACGCATCAGGTATATCGGTTTTACCAAAAAGGTCATGGAATTGATGGCAAATTCCGATATAGTAATCGGAGCCGGGCGGGTCGCCATGGAGGCCTTGGCCCTTGGGAGCGCTGTTTTTGCTTTGGGTGAAGCCTGTTGTCACGGCATCGTAAAAACGGCCAATCTTGCCGATGCCATCGGCACCAATTTTGGCGATATTCTCTCGGTGGCAAAACCGTTTAAACCGGATACCGTGGCAATTACTCGCGAGTTGCAGACGTATCTGAACGGTAAAGCCACAGCGAAAGTAGAGCTTTCAGAGTTGGCACAAATCTATGATATCAACCGGATCATGCCGAAAATACTGAGCACCTATACCTCGGCGATCATGCGAAAGCTATCTCCATCCACTATCCCGGTACTGATGTACCACCGAGTCCCTGATGCGCCTATTGACACAAGACACCGAACCTTCGTTACCAAGGACAATTTTGAAAAACATCTGAAGTTTTTCTCTTTGCGGGGTCTGCAGGCCATTACCTTTAAGGATTACCTGGCTTTCTCCACCGGAGAGAGACCACTGCAGGAGTTCCCAAGAAAGCCTTTTATTCTGACCTTCGACGACGGCTATCAAGACAACTTCCACAACATGCTGCCGCTTGCCAGTAAATATGGCTATAAGGGGGTCTTGTTCCTGTTAGGAGACTTCTCGGTCAGCGGCAATTTCTGGGACAACGGCGAGGATGTAGAAGCGAACAGCATAATGACCACGGAACAGAAGAAAGCCTTTGTGGGTCAGGGGTGGGAGATTGGCGCGCACACGATGACACATCCTGATTTAACGCGCTTGGGCAATGAAGATGCGCTGCATGAATTACGAGAAAGCAGGAATCGCATTGAACAAGAGCTGCAGACCAAAGTCGTATCGTTTGCGTACCCTTTCGGCATTTATGACGAGCGCGTCAAGGATATTGTCAAGCTGGCCGGGTTTAATTTCGGCATAGCCACGGATTCCGGAGGTATTGTTATAGAAGATGACCGCTTCGCCGTTTTTCGCGTGAACATGTTTCCCAAAGAGAGTCTGTTCAGCCTGTTCAAGAAAACATCAACATGGTATCGCGCGTACTACCGCTGGAAACGGGGCAAGTAAACCTAATAACGGCAGTTATATCCACGGAAGGCACGGAAAAACACGGATAAATTAATTACTTAAACAATAATCGTGTTTAACCAAACAGGCAGACCATCCCCTTTGCCTAATTCATCAGTTTTGTTCCGTGTTTTCAGTGTGTTCCGTGGACAACGGCAATACTAACCGGCAATAAATATGACCGAATCTGCGCGGAAACATTGTCAAGCATGATGTACCGCTTGGTGTACATGGAGCGCTTATTCGATTTCATGCTTTCATACGAACGTCGTTCAAAATGCGCCGGAACTTCATACCACCCATCAGGAGACAATTCCCCGCCAATTTCTTCCCAGAGCTGATCATAGTCGAAAGAGAGCCCATGACGAGAGCGTATATGAATAATATGCTTCTTCTTATGTGAATGTATGGAGTTGCCTACACCAAGAATTTTTTTAATCCCAAGAGAGCAGGCGATCTCCTGAGCTACATGCACTATGAATACTTTTGGCCAAAGGCCATGCATGGCCTTTGAAATCAGTTTGTTATCGACACCGTTGCGCCCCTGGATACAGCCGACATACATAACCCATTCACCATTTCCCCGATGCTCGAAGGAAAAAACGAGGGAAATTATGTTTCCCCCCATTTCGGCACAATACAGGGAGACGACCAGCTCACCCTCTTTGCGGTAGGTATTGTCATATCCAAGCAGTATCTGCGCATCGTAATCATCGGCAATTGCAATACGTGCCAGGCTGACACCTCCGGATCGGATCAAGGCTTCTTGCAACGGGGAACCAAATGATTCTATGAGCGAATATGTATCTTTAATTACTTTTATTTTTCTTTCTATCCCCCATCTGTTGGAAACATACACTCGCAGTGGTTTAAGAGCCATGCGAGGATTAAGCTCGAAATACATCCGTAGCTCGGGGTGTTGAAGACTCCTGAACCATTCATGAGCCACCTTAGAATTGATTGCCGCTGCGAATGCCCACCGGATCTGCTGTTTTAATAATTTCAGCCGAGGCTCACCGGCGTATCCGCGCGTCGCCAGAACCCACCCTTCACGGGCCGCTACCCAAGGACACGAAAAACGTTGCAAGACACATAAACATTTATTTACAAAACCGGGCGAATCGACTTTCACTTAATACTAGCCCTCTTGAATGGTTCTTCCCTGCTACTGCGAAAACTACCTAATACATTGATTTTATTACCAACCAATGATACATTGTCGATACTTGTATTTTTAAGGTTCTCATTCATTAAAATTTCAGACTATCACGCTTATCAGGGCAATTCAATCCATAAAGGCAGATCGACAATGGCACTTCATCGTTTTTCCCGCACCGAACGTCTGATCGGAATCGAAGGACTATCAACTCTGGCCAGGAAACACGTGATGATCTGCGGAGTCGGCGGAGTCGGCAGCTATGCCGCGGAAGCTCTGGGACGAGCCGGCGTGGGGCGAATCACACTGGTGGATTTTGACGACATCTGCCTGACCAACATCAATCGGCAAATCCATGCGCTCTCCAGCACTGTAGGCCAGCCAAAAGTGGATGTAATGGCGGCAAGGTTGCTGGACATCAATCCAGCCGCCAAAATCATACCGGTCAAAGCGTTTTTTTCACAGGAGAACGCCGGCCAGCTGCTCGTGCCGCATCCTGACTATGTACTTGACGCGATTGACCATTTTACCGCCAAGGCATCATTGATAACGGCCTGCCGCCAACAGGAGATTCCAATCATCTCCAGCATGGGGGCCGCAAACAAGCTGGATCCCACAAAGATAGAAGTATCGGACATCTCATCCACCAAAAACTGCCGGATGGCCCGCAGCATGCGGAAAATCTTGAAAAATTCCGGCATCACTTCGGGTGTACAGGTCGTCTACTCAACCGAACTCCATCGTGAACTTGATCCGACAACATCCGGCGCATGCGGCACCGACTGTATCTGCCCTAACCGGTCCGAGCAGACGTTCCGCTGTGAACATCGCCGGGTGATTCTCGGCAGCATTTCATACATACCTTCCATCTTCGGATTGACCATGGCAGGAGCCGTTATCAACCAACTATTAAGCCCGAATCGTTCCCAGACGGAAAAAGATTAGGCTTGTTCGGTAAATTGTGCGGTTTTTTATTGACAAGCCCTGAAAATAAAGGGTAACGTCTGAATACCTCAAATGTTACACCCTGGCATCCAAACAGATCCCTAGACTTCTTCATACGTAATTTTATTCGAACCTCTGAAAAAATAATATTCTGCTGTTTGAGTTAGAAGCCCCCGACTATGGCAGTATTTTTACTGCGGCCGCTTCATAGCTTCCCCGGAAAAATCGAGTCCACAAATGCTAAACCCCCATATCATGAAAATAGTTACGCAGGAGAACAGATGAATTTACAAGAACTTAAAGGCAAAAAAATCAGTGAGCTCAACACTATTGCGCGGGATCTCAACATTGAGGGTGCATCCAGCCTCCGCAAGCAGGATCTGATATTTGCAATTTTGAACGCGCAGACCGAACAGAACGGTTCGATCTTCGGCGAAGGTGTTCTGGAAACACTTCAGGATGGTTTCGGCTTTCTGAGGGCAACCGATTACAACTACCTGCCGGGCCCGGATGATATCTATGTTTCTCCCAGCCAGATCAGACGTTTCAACCTGCGCACCGGCGATACCGTTTCCGGTCAGATCAGACCTCCAAAAGAGGGTGAGCGCTATTTTGCCCTGCTCAAGGTAGAGTCGGTCAACCACGAATCACCGGAAGTCGCCCGCGACAAAATTCTCTTCGACAACCTGACGCCGCTCTATCCGCAAGAAAAACTCACTCTTGAGACAACGCCGGACAACATGCCGATGCGTGTAATCGAACTGGTAGCTCCGATCGGAAAGGGGCAGCGCGGACTGATCGTTGCTCCCCCACGTACCGGTAAGACCGTTTTGATTCAGAACATTGCCAATTCAATCGCCGCCAATCACCCCGAAGTCTACCTGATAGTCCTGCTGATCGATGAGCGGCCTGAAGAGGTGACCGACATGCAGCGTTCGGTTAACGGCGAAGTTGTCTCATCAACCTTTGACGAACCTGCCACCCGCCACGTCCAGATTGCCGAAATGGTAATTGAAAAAGCGAAGCGACTGGTGGAACACAAAAAAGATGTCGTCATCCTGCTGGATTCAATCACCCGTCTGGCCCGGGCCTACAACACCGTACTGCCCCCATCCGGCAAGATCCTGACCGGCGGCGTGGATGCCAATGCCCTTCAGAAGCCGAAACGCTTTTTCGGCGCGGCTCGCAACATCGAAGAGGGGGGGTCACTGACGATCATCGCCACCGCGCTGGTCGATACCGGCAGCAAGATGGACGAGGTCATCTTTGAGGAATTCAAAGGCACCGGCAATATGGAGCTGCACCTTGACCGCAAACTGGTCGAGAAGCGCACCTTCCCGGCTATCGACATCAACAAGTCCGGGACCCGCAAGGAAGAGCTGCTGATAGAAAAAGCGTATCTGAACAGGATCTGGATTCTGCGCAAAATCATTCACCCGATGAACGTGGTCGACAGCATGGAATTTCTGCTCGACAAACTTTCAGAAGCCAAGACCAATCAGGCTTTTCTGGATTCAATGTCAAAATAGCTAAAATTTTGTTGCAATAAACATTCAAAATAGCGTAGGATTACTCTTTGCGGTTCACAATTTGATTACTTTACGTCGTAAAGCACTACTGAAGGAGGAAGAGATGAAAGAAGGTATCCACCCAGATTATTCCGAAATTACCGTTAAGTGCCTGTGCGGTAATACATTCCTGACACGCTCCACAAAAAAAGAGATCAGCACCGAGATCTGTTCTGCCTGCCATCCGTTCTACACCGGCAAACAGAAATTAATTGACACTGCAGGTCGTGTCGAGCGCTACAAAAAACGTTACGGCCAAGCTTGATCAAGCGCTTTGTAGACTCATGAGAGGGGCTTTGTCGCAAGGCAAAACCCCTTTTTTTTCTCCCGCCCCCCTATCCCACGGGTCGGCTTCAGGAGTTACTACTACCAATCAGAGCATGCCAGTTTCCGAAATGACCATCGCTACCCCTGAGCATGGCTCGAGCAGGACACCATGAACGTCACCCTGATCGAACACACCCCTAATCCCGAACGTACGGTAGCGCTGGCTGCCCGTCTCTGTTACTCGCCTACATCAATCGATGATTTACGTGAAAAGCTGGCGGCTTCCGATATCGAGTCGTTTCTGGACAAGATCATGTCACTGGGTCACCATTCGGTGCTTGAGCACGCCTCTTTCACCTTCGGCATCGAGGGAATTTCGCGCGTTACCACTCACCAACTGGTGCGTCACCGCATCGCTTCATTTTCTCAGCAGTCTCAGCGGTATGTTTCGCACAAGGAGGAGTTTACCTCCATCATGCCCGACACCATCGCCGAGAACAGTGAAGCTCGGCAGATATTCGCCTTTATGTCCGAAACCGTTCATAAGGCATATGCCCAGCTGATCGACATGGGAATACCGGCTGAAGACGCGCGCTATATCCTGCCCAATGCGACAGAGACCAAAATCATCATGACCATGAATGCCCGCGAATTGCTGCATTTCTTTGCTCTGCGTTGCTGTCAGCGCGCCCAATGGGAAATACGCGAGATGAGTATCGAAATGCTGCGGCTGGTAAAAAGGGCCGCGCCGATCATCTTCCGTCAGGCCGGCCCCGGTTGCGCGGGTGGACCATGCCCGGAAGGAAAGTTCTGCTGCGGGCAGACAACCGAAGTCAGGGAATTTTACAAGAATCTTGAATAAATAGAGGAATCATGGATAAGATACATGTTGGCGGCCAGGCGGTCATTGAAGGGGTGATGATGCGTGCTCCCCGGTCGGTTGCCATTGCCGTTCGCCGTCCCGATGGTGAAATAGTTGTCAAAAAAGAGCTGGCAGTGCCGCTCTCCGAGCGCTTTCCTCTTGTAAAACTGCCGATCATTCGTGGCGCGGTCGCGCTCTTCACATCGCTTATTATCGGCATCAAGGCTCTGAATTTCTCAGCCACCGAAGCGATGACCGAAGATGAAAAGGAAAAAGAAAAGAAAAAAGATGGCGGCAAAGAAGGAAGCAGCGAACTCTCTTCTTGGGCAATGGCCGGAACGATGACGATCGCCTTCGGGTTCGGCATCTGCCTGTTTTTTCTGTTTCCGCTCTACCTGACCAAACTGCTGACGCCGGTTATCGGTGATAACAATATCGTTTTCAACCTGGTGGACGGCGTCATCCGGGTGCTTGTTTTTCTTGCCTATATCTGGGGCATTTCACGGATGGAAGATATTCAGCGGGTCTTTCAGTATCACGGCGCCGAGCATAAATCGATATTTGCCTTTGAAGACGGGGTTGAATTAACCATTGAAAATGTTCGCCGCTATAGCCGCCTGCATCCACGCTGCGGCACCAGTTTTCTTCTGATCGTGATGCTGGTCAGCATAGCGGTATTCTCGCTGATTCCCAAACTCTGGCCGTTCTATCTCAAAGCCGGATCGCGAATAGTGCTGCTGCCGATGATCGCCGGCATCTCCTATGAGTTTTTGAAATGGAGCGCCATGAATGACAGCCACCCGCTCGTCAAGATGGTAATAACTCCCGGACTGGCACTGCAGCGTCTGACCACCCGCGAACCTGATGACAGCCAGATTGAGGTCGCCATTCGCGCCATGAATGAGGCGCTGGAGGTAAATGCAGGCTACAAGGATGACCGGCTGGTAGTATAATCCGGAACACCCAGACTGTAACAACCTATGCTCTCCTTTGAAATCACTCACCAAGACCACTGCCGCCGACTGGAAAGTTATCTCCGAACCCTGATGCCGATATCGCCATCCGGCTATGCGCGCAAACTGATTAAAAACGGTGCCGCCAAGCTCAACGGCGTTCCGGCTGCGCCGGACTCTTTTTTGGCGCTCCACGATAGCGTAACGCTCAAAGAGAGTGCGACTACGACCGCACAGCTGTCACCGATCCGTCCGGTTCTGGACATACTCTATGAAGACAGCCAGATCCTGATCGTCAACAAGCCACCCGGCCTGCCGATGCACCGGACCGCCGAATGTGAAGACAACCTGGTGGATGTTGGCCACTCTTATATGATCCAGCGCGAGACCCCCTGTAAATTGTATCCTGTCAACCGTCTGGACCGTGGTACATCCGGAGCGGTCATTCTCGCTAAAAGTTCCAGTTCGGCCGGCATCTACGGTCGCCAGGTTAAAGAAACCGGACTGGACAAGCTTTACCTGGCGCTTGTATGGGGAACTCCCGACAACAGCGGCGTCATTACCGAACCGCTGGACGAGAAGGAGTCTGAGACCCGTTACCGGATACTGATTGCAGGCGAAAACTGCTCCCTGCTGGCGGTCACTCCGATCAGCGGGCGAATGCATCAGATCCGCCGCCATCTGGCGGCAATCGGCCACCCGGTTATTGGAGACAAACGCTATAGCGGCGGTGACATGCCGGAATTATCCGGATTTGCCCTGCATTCGTTCCGGACGGCTCTGGCTCTGGCTGAATCGGGTGATTTAACGGTCAGCGCGCCGTTATCGGATGAAATGCTGAATCTCTGCGAACGGAGAGGGATCGGCCGCGACACTCTGCTTGAAACTATATATCTTCTGGTGTAGAACAAAAATACTGGACATGCAGGAAATATACAAAGTCAAAGGCAATAGAACATTTTGGGCTGGGGGGACTATGAACGAGAAAACCATATTCATTACCGGCGCATCAGCCGGATTCGGCGCCGCCTGCGCCCGCATGTTCGCCACCGGCGGCAACCGGCTGATTTTGACCGCCAGGCGGATTGATCCGCTTCTGAAACTGCAGGAAGAGCTGGCGGCAGATGCTGAAATTCATATTATTCCGTTGGATGTCCGTGACCGCGAAGCGGTGCAAGAGGCGGTCGAAGGGCTGCCGGAACGCTTCCGCTCAGTTGACATACTGCTCAACAACGCGGGCCTTGCTCTTGGGCTGGAACCGGCTCACCTTGTCGATCTGGATGACTGGGATACGATGGTGGATACCAACATCAAAGGCCTGATGTACTGCACCCGTTTCGTGCTGCCAGGCATGGTAGAGCGCAATCGCGGACACATCGTCAACATCAGCTCGACCGCCGGCGCCTGGCCCTATCCAGGCGGTAACGTCTACGGCGGCACCAAAGCCTTTGTGACCCAGTTCTCCCGCAACCTGCGCTGCGACCTGCTCGGCACCATGGTACGGGTCTCCTGCATTCAGCCAGGCATGGCTGAAACAGAATTTTCAAAGGTGCGGTTCAAAGGTAATGACGAGCAAGCTGCCGGTGTCTATAAGGGGACTGAGCCGCTGACGGCAGAAGACATCGCCGAAACGGTACGCTGGATTGTCAGCCAGCCATCGCATGTCAATGTCAACACCCTTGAATTGATGTCTATCGACCAGAGCTGGGGCCCCTTCGCGATTCATAGAGATGGAACGCCATAATTCAGCGCCAGGTTCGTTAGCTCGGCGCAAGCTCCTCGACATAGCTGATACTATGCCTGCGTCGCTTGCTTCTCACTGCCTGCCTGACATCTGAATTCTGACGTTCCATAAATAATAAGTACAAGGAATTTTATCATGGCAAAAGAACTCTACGTCGGACATATCTCGGAGCAGGCAACCGAAGAAGATCTCCGCAAACTTTTTGAAATTATGGGGGTCGTTACTTCGGTCCACCTGATAGTTGACGAACAGACCGGCGAATTCAAACGCTGCGGCTATGTCCGGATGCTGTCCGAGGTTAATCTGGATGAGGTCGTCGAAACTCTGGACGGCACCTATCTGATTGACCGCTGCATCGTTGTCAGTATAGCCAAACCTCAGAAAGACCGTCCGGCAAAGACACCCTACGTCAAGAGGAAGCCGACTGCAGGCGTCCGCCCGGCTGCAGCCCGGCCTGCATCCGCTCGCCCAGCAGCGGGTACTCGTCCGGCAGCGGCAAAAGATGTAGCCATGAACGAACGGCCGGCGGCGGCAAAAAACACAAAGAGCTCTCGCCCTGTAGTTAAGGAGGGCACAAAAACCGGTCGGTCCTCCGCAGCAAAAGAGGCTGTCAGAAAATATCGTCCCGCTGTTGCAAAAGATACTGCCAGAAGCGAGCGTCCGGCGTCTCCCGCCAAACGCGCCGGCCGGCCGACCGGAGGCAAACGTCCGGGTGAAGGCGCACGGCCACCGGCTAAAGGTCGCAGATAATCGAAATATAAAGCTGGGCGAAGCTGAACATGCAAAGCAATAGAACGCGGAAAAGGCGGAATAGGCGGATAAATACGGATCTTTAATCAGTGACTTAATAATCCGTTTTTTCCTGCCTTTTCAGATTTGATCCGCGTTCCATGCTTTTTGTCTTCCTTATTTGATTTTCAGGTCACATATCAAGGAGCACACCATGAAAAGTCTGCGCAATTTCCTGTTCCTGACTCTTTTCCTGACACCTGCCCTCTCCTTCTCCGCCGATCTGAAACGAATCCCGACAGACTCACGCATAACCGCCGTCACCGTTTACGCCGACCGCGCTCTGACGATTCGCAGCACATCACTCAACCTGAAGCCGGGCAATTATCTGATCGCCTTCGAAGCTCTGCCAACCTTGATTCTCGATGACTCGATACGGGTAGAGGGGAAGGGAACCGCATCGGCAACGATATCCGGGTTGGAAATCAAGCGGACTTTCCTGGCGCAGAGCGGCGAAAAACGGGTTCAGGAGCTGCAGGAGGAAATTCGCGTACTGGAAAGGCGGTCGGCAACTCTGGATGCCAAAAAGTCCGGAATCACGGCACAAAAAGCTTTTCTTGAATCGATCCGGGTAGCCTGGGGAGACCGCATCTCCAAAGAGCTGGCCATAGGCCGCCCTGCTTCGACGGAGCTTCAGGATGCCTCAAGTTTCGTCGGAACCGGAATCACCAAAGCGGAAGAACAGAGCCGTGATATCGAATTTGAGAAAAAGGGACTTAAAGACAAGATCGACGCCCTGCGGCGGCAACAGAACGAAGCAACCGGCTCAGGACGTAAAGAGTCCAAAACGGTTGAAGTAGCTGTAGAGGTAGCACGCGAAGGGAGCCTGACGCTTGAACTCGCTTCGACGACCCCACAGGCAAGTTGGGAGCCCTCCTACGATGTTCGTCTGGCCTCCGACGCCAAAACGGCAGAGCTGACGTTCCGGGCGATGGTACGACAGCAGACCGGGGAAGATTGGCACAACGTAGATCTGACACTCTCCACCGCCCGCCCCGCTGTCGGCGGAGCCCCACCGGAGTTGTACCCCTGGCACATATCCCTGTATCACCCGCAACCGATGATGTCGGCAATGCTGGTTGGCGCACCGGCTCCGGCACCGCTCGCCAAGGCAAAAAAAATGGCCAAAATGCAGAAGGATACCGCACACATGGAGGAAGCGACAGCCGAAGAGGCACCGGTTGCTTTTGTCACCGCACAGATCAGCGACGAACAGTCATCCGTCTCCTTTCACGTCACCCGCACCCTAGACGTACCGTCCGACGGCACCCGTCACGGCACGGTCGTAGCAGTGGAGCAACTACCGGTCACCCTGGAGTACCTGGCTCTCCCGAAACTTTCTCCTGCGGTATTCCTGAAGTCGGAAATAATCAACAAAGCCCCCTACCCGCTTCTGCCTAGCAAGGTCAATACCTTTGTCGGCAACAGCTACACCGGCAGTTCTCAACTGAAAAAGGTCGCCGGCGGAGAAAAGTTCGACCTGTTTTTCGGCAATGATGATCAGGTAACGGTCAAGCGGGAAGAGGTGAAGCAGCAAAAGGAAGCGGGGCTGTTCGGCAAAAACCGCGTCAGCTACCGCTACCGTATTGAGCTGGGCAATTTCCGTAAGGAACCGCTGACTCTCACCCTGCGTGACCAATTGCCGCTAGCTGGCGATGAAGAGATCAAGGTTTCGCTGGAAGAGCCGTCCCTCAAACCGGAAGAGATCAAGAGCGACGGCACGATTATCTGGAAAACCCCGCTGAAAGCAGGAGAAAAGAAGGAGCTGACCTTCGGCATTCTGGTGGAATTCCCGAAAGAGCGGGAAATTACCGGTCTGTAAATTCTGTCAGATGTTTTCGATAACGCATCGGCACATGTTTCTGCTGCAGTTTGGGATTATGCCGTTCTTTGATGGCGTGGCGCTGAAAATAGCGCTGCCAGAGGGCGGCATAATCATGTTCGCTTGAGGTTAGATGCGGTTCGGCTGACAGCTCGATATCTCTGATCAATCGCCATGACTTCAAATAATACACAGCAGCCTGACTGCGGCCAATGTCATGGATCATCCAGGGACGGTCACCAACCCGCTGGACAAAATGAGGGGCGATAAAAGGGAGTATGTCAGCTTCCGGCTCGATTTGGGCGTACAGAAACCCGGCTTCAACCTCACGAAACCTGACAAATCCCTTAAATTTATGCGCCTCATACGATACGTGCCGCGCAATGCGGTTGATCGAATGCACCGGTTCCTCCGTTAACATCCCGGCCAGCCTCGGCCCGACCTCCAGACCCTGTTTGAGATAGAGCCACACTAACCGTTCAATCCCCTCTTTCCGGCTGTGAAACGCATAGCGCGCCGTAGCGAATGCCTGCTGAGAAACCGTTTCGACAAACTCTTTCCGAAAAGCCAGCGCCGTTTCCCGCACGGTTGCAACGCCTCTCAGCTCATCACCGAACAACCCAACGATGTAACTTTCGCCATCTCGAACAAATTTAGGCTGTCCTTCTCTCAATTCAAAACAGTCAGCCACTGCACAGAGAAAACCTTCAAAACTGCCGTCATAGCGGAAAACCGACATCACAGTTCTCCCGTCAGCGCCGAAGCATCCGGCAACGCTGCAAACAGTTCTAACTGATCCAGCCGCGCCGGTCGTCGCGCGGGTGCCAGCAGCCGTTCAATCAGACGCGACCCGTCCAGCCTGATCCCACCCAGATAGCGCCCGCCGGCGGTCAAAAAATAACGGGCACGCTTCAGCACCACCCCCAATTTTTTCAGTTCTGCCTCCCCCAGACGCGTGCCGCGCCTCGCCTGCACGATGCGCTGGGCGGACCGCACACCGATTCCCGGCACCCGCAACAGCACCTCATACTCAACCCGGTTGACCTCCACCGGGAACAGTTCCAGATGTCGCAGCGCCCAATCGCTCTTCGGGTCAAAGCGCATGTCCAGGTTGGGACGCGCTTCGTCCAGCAGTTCATGGGCGGCAAATCCGTAGAAGCGGAGCAGCCAGTCGGCCTGATAGAGGCGATGTTCCCGCAAAAGCGGTGGAGTGGGGAGCGCCGGCAGCCGGCTGTCGTTTGACCCCAGAATATAGGCCGAATAATAGACCCGCTTCAACTCCAACTTTTTGTACAGTCCCTCCGTCAGCGTAATAATGTCGCGGTCGCTCTCCGGCGTGGCTCCGACGATCAACTGGGTACTTTGACCGGCCGGTGCAAAATGGGGTGCCTTGCGCGACTTCGTACGTGCTTCTTTGGCCTCCACAATCAAGCCGCTGACCTGACGCATCGGGTTGATAACCGACTCGCGTGGTTTGTCCGGCGCCAGCAGCGCCAGACTCTGCCGGCTGGGAAGTTCGATATTGATGCTGACCCGGTCGGCATAGCGCCCGGCCTGGGCTATCAACAGCGGATCGGCGCCCGGCACAAGCTTCAAGTGGATATAGCCGTTGAAGCGTTCAGCTTCCCGGAGCCTGCGCGCCACGGCGATCATCTGTTCCATCGTGTAATCGGCCGAACGGATCACACCGGTGCTGAGAAACAGCCCCTCGATGTAGTTGCGGCGGTAAAAGTTCATCGTCAGCGCGACAATCTCGTCCGGTGTAAAGGCGGCGCGGGGAATATCGTTGGAGCGGCGGTTGAGACAGTAGGCACAGTCGTAGATGCAGGCGTTGGTGAGAAGAATTTTCAGCAGTGAGATACAGCGGCCATCGGCACTCCATGTATGGCAAATGCCGCTGGCCGCCGTATTGCCGAGAGCGCCCGCTTTTCCAGCGCGATTGCTGCCGCTGGAAGAACAGGAGACATCGTACTTGGCGCTGTCGGCCAGGATTTCCAGGCGCTGTTCAAGGGGAAGAGTGGTCATAGTGGAAAGTGTAACATAATGTCATGACAGAATACGTCGTAGTATGCGGTAAATTCTGGTTTTTGACGGTTCACACCGCCTGCAGCACAAAACATTTCAGATATTCCGACTCCGGGAACGACAGCAGCACCGGATGATCCGCCGCCTGTGAACAGGTTTCCACCAACCGCACCTCGCGCTTCGCCAGGCGGGCCGCCTGAACCAGCATGTCGCGGAACGCCTCGCGCCCCATGTGGTATGAGCAAGAGCAGGTAATCAGATAGCCCCCCGGTTCCAGCAGATCGAGCGCCCGGCGGTTGACGGTCAGATACCCCTTGGTCGCCTCGGCGATGTTCTTGCGGCTTTTCACGAAGGCGGGGGGGTCCATCACGATCACCCCGAAACGCCTCCCCTCCTGGTGAAGCGAGCGGAGCCGTTCAAAAGCATCGCACTCCTCGAATTTCACCCGGTCGGATACTTTGTTCAGCTTGGCATTACTGCTTGCCTGCCCGACAGCCCGCGCCGAAATATCGAGCCCCAGCACCAACCGCGCCTCAAACGATGCGGCATGCACCGCCCATCCGCCGGTGTAGCAGAAGCAATCGAGTACATCCTTCTCCGCGCAGATTTCCCGCAGCAGCAGATGATTCTGCTTCTGATCCAGGAAACTGCCGGTTTTCTGCCCTTCACGCAGATTTACCTGAAACCGGAGACCATTCTCTTCCATATCGACCCGTTCGGGGATGTCACCCCACAACAGCTCGACCGTTTCATCCAGCCCTTCCAGCTTGCGGACACTCACATCGTTACGAGCGATGATTCCGGCCGGTTCAAACACCGAGCGCAATGCGGCAACAATCTGCTCACGACGGCAGTCCATTCCGGTGGAAAGGAGCTGCAGCGACAGGTAGTCGCCGTATCTGTCCACCACCAGCCCCGGCAGAAAGTCGCTCTCGCCATAGATGGCACGGAAAGTTGTCAAGCCGGGATAGCGGACCGTACGGTGGGCCAGCGCAGCGGCAATGCGCTGTTCGAAGAACGCCACTGTATCAATATCCTCACGTTGCCGGGAAACCAGCCGGAAGGCGATCAGCGAATGCGGGTTATAATGGCCGACGCCGATGAAACCGCCGGCAGCATCATATAGTTCGGCTGCGGCACCGGCGGAACGATCCCCCGTCACCTCGCGGATTTCATTGCTGAAAACCCAGGGGTGGCCGGACTTGATGCGGCGATCTTCATTTTTGTTGAGGGTGATTCTGGTCATAGTTAGTCCTCTGCTTGCGTAACTGAATTTATTTCAGCCGTCATGCTTGACAGCCATTTCCTTGTACACCATTATGCACAAAATTACTTTCACAAACAGTTGAGGAACGTCGTGATTGATCCCAAAATACTTTTCATGTTTTTTACCACTTCAGTCCTGCTGGCCCTTTCTCCCGGACCGGACAACCTGTTCGTGATGACCCAGGCCGTCCGGCAGGGTCGCAAGGCTGGTCTGCTAGTCACGCTGGGGCTCTGCACCGGGCTCCTGTTTCATACGGCGGCGGTGACCTTCGGGTTGGTGGAGCTCTTCAAAGCGTCGGCAGTGGCCTTTAACGCGCTGAAGTTTGCCGGTGCCGGATACCTGCTTTATCTGGCGTGGCAAGCCTTCCGGGCCGGAGTCGATACCGGGCCGACAACCGCCGCCGATCGCCTCGACTCTGCCGCTCTCTACCGGCGCGGCATAATAATGAACATCACCAATCCCAAGGTGTCGATCTTTTTCCTCGCCTTTCTGCCGCAGTTCGCCGACCCGGCCAGAGGCAATCTGTCAGCTCAGATACTGCTGTTGGGGGGAGTTTTCATCATAGCAACGATCATCGTGTTCGGAGCAATCAGTTTTATGGCGGGAGTATTCGGGGAACGGTTCCGGCGGTCGGCATTCGCACAAAAGGTTCTTAACCGTACCGCGGCAGGAATATTTGCCGGCTTGGCACTAAAACTGACACTGGCGCAACGCTGATGACAACCGCAACCCTGTACATCATCGCCACACCGATCGGCAATCTGGAAGACATGACCTATCGGGCCGTGCGTATCCTGGGAGAAGTAGATCTGATTGCGGCCGAGGACACCCGGCACTCGCTCAAACTGCTCAATCACTTCGGCATCTCAAAACCGCTTACCTCCTATTTCGACCATAATCAGCAGATTAAGGGGGAACGCATTCTGAATGCGCTACGGCAGGGAAAATCGGTGGCGCTGATATCGGATGCCGGCACCCCCTGTGTTTCCGACCCCGGCTACCAGTTGGTCCGTGATGCTGTCGCCGAAAATATTCCGGTGGTTCCGGTGCCTGGAGCCTGTGCCGCCATAACGGCTCTTTCGGCATCAGGCCTGCCGACCGACACCTTCACCTTTGCCGGCTTCCCTCCTTCCCGCCAAGGGAAGCGGCGTACATTCTTAACCGGAATGAGCACCCTGCCCGGCACACTGGTACTGTACGAATCTCCCCATCGGCTGCTGGAAACCCTGAACGATATTTGTGAAGTTCTGGGAGAACGTCAGGTGATAGTAGCGCGAGAGCTTACCAAGGTGTATGAAGAGTGCATCCGCGGCACCGTTACCGAGGTTATTGCATCTGTTTCAAAAGGCATTGTGCGTGGTGAGGTGGTCATCTTGATCGCACCGGGTGAAACGACATTGCAGGAGAACGAGCCGCTGGAAAAGGCGCTTGAGCGCCTGATGGCCGATGGAACGATTTCAATAAAGGATGTGGCAAAGCAAGCCGCCGTTATTTCAGGAGTTTCCCGCAGCGATGCCTATCAAGAAGCTCTGAGATTGAAAAATGATCCGGATCGGGCTTAATATCCTGGAATTTCAGATGTATAGTGTGTTATAGAGTACCAATTATATATCTTTTTTGGAGCAGCGTATGAAAATCTGTATTTTCGGCGCAGGTTACGTCGGCCTGGTGGCCGCCGCCTGCTTTGCCGAAAGCGGCAACAGCGTAATCACCGTTGATATCGACCACAGCAGAATTGACGACCTCAAACAGGGGATCATCCCGATCTATGAACCGGGACTTAAAGAGATGGTCCTGCGCAATCAGGCCGAAGGACGTCTATCCTTCACCACCGACATGGAAGAGGCGGTCAAAGCCTCGCTGGTCTGCTTCATTGCCGTCGGCACTCCTCCCGGCGAAGACGGCTCCGCCGACCTCAAATACGTCCTTGGCGTCGCCCGGGATATCGGCCGTGTCATGAACGGCTTCAAAATTATCGTCGACAAATCGACCGTTCCGGTCGGCACCGCCGACAAGGTTCGCGCCGCAATTCAGAATGAGTTGGCTCTCCGCGCGGCAGATTTGGAATTCGATGTCGTTTCCAACCCCGAATTTCTCAAGGAAGGGGCGGCTATTGACGACTTCATGAAGCCGGACCGGGTTGTCATCGGCTGCGATAACGTCCGCACCGCCGAAATCATGAAAGAGCTGTACGACCCCTTCATGCGCAAACAGAACCGCATGATCGTGATGGATATCCGCAGCGCCGAAATGACCAAATACGCCGCCAACGCCATGCTCGCCACCCGCATCTCCTTCATGAACCAAATTGCCGGTCTCTGCGAACGGATGGGGGCGGACGTCATGGCGGTTCGAGAAGGAATCGGTTCCGATTCCCGCATCGGCTACGACTTTCTCTTTCCCGGTCCCGGCTACGGCGGTTCCTGTTTTCCCAAGGACGTTAAAGCTCTGATCAAAACTGCCGAAGAAACAAACTATGACTTCCTGTTGCTGAAGGCGGTTGAAGAGGTAAATGAGTTACAGAAAGATGTCCTGGCCGGTAAACTGATCAAGCTGCTAGCGTCCCCCGACGAAGAGCAACCACTCACCGGTCGCATCGTCGCCTGCTGGGGGCTTTCGTTCAAACCCCGTACCGATGACATGCGTGAAGCTCCGGCTATCACGATCATTGAGCACCTGCTGGCTGCGGGGGCGACGGTTAGGGCCCATGATCCGGAGGCGATCAAAGAGGCCAAGAAAATCTTTGGTGATCGGATCGAATACAGCAGCAATCAATATGACATTCTGGACGGCTCCGATGCCTTGGCAATCATTACCGACTGGAATGAATACCGCAATCCGGACTTCGATCGCATCAAGGCCGCCCTCAGGTCGCCGACAATCGTTGATGGGCGTAACCTGTACAGACCGGATCGCATGGCCGCCGGCGGCTTTGTCTATGTCCCTCTCGGACGTTGCAGCGGCGGAATCTGCTGAGGAGTTAAAGAACATGCGCATATTGGTAACCGGCGGCGCCGGTTTCGTCGGCTCGCACCTTTGTGAACGCCTCCTCGGCGAAGGGCACGACATCATCTGCCTCGATAATTTCTTTACCGGCAGCAAAGACAATATCATCCATCTGATGGACAGCCATCGTTTCGAACTTGTTCGGCACGATATTACCGAACCGATCCTGCTGGAAGTTGACCGGATCTACAACCTGGCTTGCCCTGCCTCTCCGGTTCATTACCAGTACAACCCGGTCAAGACGACCAAAACCAGCGTCATGGGCACCATCAACATGCTGGGAATGGCCAAACGGGTCAAAGCCCGTATCCTGCAAGCCTCAACCTCCGAGGTTTACGGCGATCCCACTGTCCACCCGCAGACTGAGGCTTACTGGGGCAACGTCAACCCGATCGGCATACGCAGCTGCTATGATGAAGGGAAGCGGGTCGCCGAGACTCTGATGATGGATTATCACCGTCAGAACAAGGTTGATATCCGCATAGTTCGCATATTCAACACCTACGGCCCGCGCATGGCCGAGAACGACGGTCGCGTGGTTTCCAATTTCGTCCTGCAGGCGCTCCGGAATGAAGACATCACCGTGTATGGCAACGGCTCCCAGACCCGCTCATTCTGCTATGTTTCCGACCTGGTAGAGGGGATGATCCGCATGATGGAGTGCGAAGATTTTATCGGTCCGGTCAACCTCGGAAACCCGGTGGAAAATACAATCCTTGAGTTTGCTGAAAAAATCATTACAATAACAGGCTCAACATCGAAGATCATCTTTCAGCCGCTGCCGCAGGATGACCCCAAACAGCGTCAGCCGGATATCTCTCTGGCCAGGAAGAAGCTGGCATGGGAACCTGAAATAGCACTGGATGACGGCCTCAGATCCACATCGGCATATTTTGCGGAACGGATCAGGAAAGGGTAAATGTTCAAACTGCCCCTTCAAAAGAAAATGTACGTTATTCCAGCCGGATGCCTGGCATTTATCCTCTTTTTCACTGTGTTTGGCGATAAAGGGCTGTTGCGCATTTTCGAACTTAAGCAGGATAAATATAAAATTGAAGCACGCCTGATTGACAGCAGAACCGATAATGAAAAATTGAAACGCGAGATCGTAGCACTCAAATCCGACCGCCGTTATCTTGAAAGTATCGCCCGCAAAGATTTCGGTCTTGTGCGCAGCAATGAAATCATCTACCAGTTCCCGCAGGAAAAGAAATAACAACAGTTTCAGGACGTACACCATGCCACGACAAAGCTGCGCCGTCTGTGCCTGGCGCGAAAACTGCTCAAAACGATTCTGCATCCCTGATGGCGGTGCCAGATGCCCGGACTTTACCCGGGATATCGGCATTAAGGATGATGCCGAGAATTCCGACAGACCAACCGAACAGAAAGAACAATTAAAAATATGATGCGAAACCGAATAGCCCCCCTGCTTGAATCCGCACTGATTAAAGCCCACGCGGCGCAAGAGCTGACGACATTCCCGCTGCCAACCATTATTATCGGACATCCGGTCAATCCGGAACATGGAGATTTCTCCTGCAACGTCGCCATGCAGATGGCTAAAGGCGAGCGCAAAGCGCCACGCCAGGTTGCCGAGATCATCATCAAGCATCTGGGCGACGGTGACGGCCTGGTGGCAAAAAGCGAGATCGCCGGCCCCGGCTTTATTAATCTCTTTATTTCTCAAACCGCCTGGCAAGCCGCCCTTCTTGAAATAGAGGCTGATGGTGCTCGCTATGGCCATACGACCAGCGGTGGCGGCAAAAAGGTCCAGGTGGAATTTGTCAGCGCCAATCCGACCGGCCCGCTGCATATCGGGCATGGTCGCGGAGCGGCACTCGGCGACACTCTCTGCCGTGTGCTTGATGCCGCCGGTTGGGATGTTACCCGCGAATTCTATTACAATGATGCCGGTGTTCAGATCAGCAACCTTGCCCTTTCGGTGCAGCTGCGCTGTCTCGGAATAGAACCGGATGACCCAAGGTGGCCGGAAGGGGGCTATCAAGGGGAATATATCAAGGACGTAGCGTGCGCTTATCTCGCCCGTGAGACCGTTGAGGCCGCCGATCAGCATACTACCGCTTGCGGCGACCCGGACAATCTTGATAACATTCGCAGCTTTGCCGTCGCCTGGCTACGGCGCGAACAGGATCTTGACCTGGAGTCTTTTGACGTCAAGTTTGATGTCTACACTCTGGAATCGGCGCTCTACAGCGAAGGAAGAGTTGACGCGGTTGTCCGGAAACTAATAGCCAACGGACACGCCTACAAACAGGACAATGCTCTCTGGCTCCGCTCCACCGATTTCGGAGACGACAAAGATCGCGTCATGCGTAAAGCCGACGGCAGCTATACATATTTCGTACCGGACGTAGCCTATCACCAGGCCAAGTGGGAGCGAGGTTTCACCCGGGTGATCAACGAGCAGGGATCCGATCACCACAGCACCGTTACCCGCGTTCGCGCCGGACTTCAGGCCCTTGATATCGGTATCCCGCAGGGATGGCCCGAATATGTGCTGCACCAGATGGTAACAGTCATGCGCGGCGGTGAAGAGGTGAAAATCTCTAAGCGGGCCGGCAGTTATGTCACCCTCCGTGACCTGATAGATGAGGTCGGGCGCGATGCCACCCGCTTCTTCTTTCTGATGCGCAAGCCGGATGCCCAGCTGGTGTTCGACATAGACCTGGCTAAACAGCAGACCAACGAAAACCCGGTCTATTATGTTCAGTATGCCCATGCCCGCATCTGCAGTATTTTCGAAAATGCCGCCGACAAAGGTTTCATCGCCCCTGAAAAGCCGGCAGCTTCCGATTTGCTCTGCCTGTCTACCCCCGAAGATTTTCAGATGATCAAAATGCTGACGGCACTGCCCGATACTGTAGATGACTGCGCCGTTCATTTTGAGCCGCATCGCCTGACATATTACTTAAGCGAGCTGGCCAGCTGTTTCCACGGTTTTTACAACAAAAACCGCGTAATCAGCGAAGATCGGAATCTAACGGCAGCTCGGCTCTACCTGTTGAAAAGAACCGCCCAGACTTTGAAAAACGCCCTCACAATCCTGGGCATTTCGGCACCGGAACGAATGTAGCGGAGGCCACTATGCGCATTGACTACAGCGACCCAAAAAAATCATGCAGTTCTCCCCAAACAAGCCAGAACCGTCCAAGACAGGAATCTTCCGGAGGCGTACTGACTGTTGCAGTTTTTACCGGCTTCCTATGCCTCGGGATCGGCTTTGGCAGCGGCTGGATGCTTTCGCAACGTTCTGCTAAAAAAGCATTCAAAGCAGCAATGGAACAGCAAAGCCTTGAAAACTCACCAAGGCAAACTCCGGCGCCATCATTGCCTCGCCAGCCTGCCGTTTCCCTCCCACAGACCACCACGCAACAGCCGCAAGCCGGAGGCGCCACTAACCCGCAAACTGCAGGAGGTGGGACTCAGGTATCCACCGAGCCGCCACTGAGCTTTTACAAGACTCTGCCCAGCGGGCAGAAAAACAATGTCATGGGAAGCGGCGTCAATTCAAAGAGTGACAAGCCGGCAAAGCAGCCGCTCCAGGCTGCAATGCCGACCAATATTACCAGGCCTGCTCCAGCTCAAAACGACGATAATGCTCAAGCCCAGGCGTCACAGACTGCGCCGGCAAGACCAGCGGCCCGACAAGATTCGAACGGCCTCACTGTCCAGGTTGCATCGTACAGTCTCAAGTCCGAAGCCGAGACGCTGCGCGGCAAACTGTCCGCCAAAGGGTATAATGTCAATATCGTGGAATCTCATCTGGGAGACAAGGGCACTTGGTATCGTGTTCGTGTCGGCAAGCGGCTCGAACCTGACGCTGCTAAAGAACTGGCCGGAAAACTCGGTAAAGGTGCGATAGCTATCCCGGACAGAGATTGATCTTCTCTGTCATACACTTTCATTAAATTGATCCGAGCGATAATTTCTATTGACAGCATCGATCTCTCCCTGCTATAAGTACGTTTCACTTGTCGCGGGGTGGAGCAGTCTGGTAGCTCGTCGGGCTCATAACCCGAAGGTCATAGGTTCAAATCCTATCCCCGCAACCAAAAAATTCAGGGACTTACCACTTCGGTAAGTCCTTTTTTGTATATATTGTGCTAATTTTGTGCTTTTGGCTTCATTATGTTATTTAGCATGTTAACTGCATTTGAGAAGTGTTTAGGCGCAAGGTGAGCGTAACGAAGTGTCATTTTGAGAGACTTGTGACCCATTAGCCTTGATACAGTTGTCAAGTCAACCCCAACCATCACCAAATGACTTGCAAAGGTATGTCTAAGATCATGGAACCTGAAATCTTCAATGTTTGCTCTTTTTTTTGCAGTTTTGAATGAATGGGTTACGTCTGTGAATCTATTCCCTGTTTTTTTATCATGAAATACCCAAGTACTACCTGCATGCCTGTTACCCTCCAAATCAGAAAGTAATTCTTTTAATGTTTCATTGATTGGAATATGGCGTTTTTCACCGTTCTTTGTTTTATCAAGATTGATCAATCCATTTCTCTGATCTACCTGCTTCCACTTCAAGGACAGGATTTCTTCCTTTCTACATCCCGTGTTGAGAGCGAATATGAGTATCGGTTTCAGGTGGTTCTGTTTCTTGGTTTCAATAGTACCATCTTTGAATGTTCTCACATAATCACATGCTTCCAGCAATTCTGGTATTTCTTCATCGCTCAGAAAACGTATTCGATCATTGTCCAGCTTGTACATTTTTACTTTGTGGACTGTTTTTGACATTTCATCTGTTGTCATTTTCCATTCTGATGCCTTGGTGAACATGTGTTTAAGCACTGCTATCTTCCTATTTACAGTGGTTTCAGAAATCTCTGCGTCAAGCATATTTGTCTGATAATTTTCAATAAGCTTTGTGGTGAATGAATTCAGATAAATATCCCCAAAGTTTTTCTTTAACATATTCACTATGCTCAATTTGTTATTATAATCCTTCTGGTGCTTACAGTAGCCGAGGTAATCCTTTGCAAGGTCATAGAACGTACTGTTTGTGATTTTGGCAATCTTCTCATGATCACCTTTTACGACTTCAGCATGTCGCAGTTTTAAAAGGTTTTCAGCATCCTTTGTCAATCGGCTTTGAAAATTGACCCACCATCGGCGTCCAAAATTGACCCACCTCAGGTAGTAGTTTTTAGCTATTGATCCTTGATTTTATTCTCCAACTTTCATTACCGGTTTCT
>CAIYDX010000414.1 GCA_903925005.1 uncultured Geobacteraceae bacterium | reverse complement strand
GGTTTTCCGTTGACATTTTTAATACTGACTAACCGATTATTATGGTCACTTAAATAGCTTAAATCAGAAACTTTCTTGTAAACCGTATTCACTATTTGGATTGTTTCCGTTGATTCTTCGGTATCCGTTCCAGCCTCTTCCTCAGTTATCTTTTGAAGTATAACCGCCAGCTTCTTTTCCCGCTTCTCTGGCGTAAGCTTCGCCAATTTATAAGCCCTGTTGATACTGATATTTTTATCAGCAATAGCAATTAGGGATTCGTCTTTTGTATCAAGAATCTGTTTAGCCTGACGTATGATAGTTGAACTTTTGCCAGCCATCGTTGCGATAATATCCCGCACTTTTCCGGCTTGTGTTGAAATGCCCACACCTTGACCGCCAGCCCGTTGACGTTCCCGTGCCTCGGCTTGGAGTTGCGGTTCTAATTGAAGGATAATCTTGATACGTTCCAGTGTGTCCATGTTCCGCTTGGCTAACTGGTTGTCAACCATCCAAATTTCCGCTGAGGTGGTATCTTTTATATGGTCAAGAAACACGGCAGGAACTGACATAGAACCGAATTTCTTTGCAACTCTGAGGCGATTGTGACCGTCAAGAAGAATATTTTTGTCGTCAAAGTGGGCAAGCGTGAGAGGTTCCCTGATTCCCTCTTTTTCAATCAAATCTTCCAGCCGTTTCTTAGCGTCATCGTCAACCTCTGGCAATAACTTTTTTAACTCGTCAAGCTCGGTGATGTGGTCAATTAGCAATTCGGTGATTACGGGCTTTTGCATGTGTTCTCCTTTGTGTTTTGTCGTGACAATCGGCTCAATAAAATGGACGATAAGGCGGTTTTCGGTTATTTAAGTGTAAGTCCTGTTTCGACGCCAGCCATGTATGCGGCTTCTATCGCTTCACGGATTTTTTCCGCTGATAGGCTGTGAACTGCGACAACGTCAATATCAATACCGAGTTTAATTTGGGCAATTGTTCCGATAATGTCAGCCTTACGCTGGCTATTCCTTGCAATTTCTTTTATTGCGGTGATTACGTTCATGGTCTGCTCCTATACCGCCTTCAGGCGGTCTGTTACGTTGTTAAGTTGGTCAAGAAGGATAGACAAAGCGTTTAATGTTTCCCGTCCTTCTGCGGTGCTTGTGCTGATTGTGCGGGTCAAATTGACAACATTATTTTTGATATGACGCATGCTGAAAAGTATTGTTTTGTTCATCTCACATATCCTATTAATTTACGAGTATTATTTACGTTTACCGTCAAAATAAGGGCAGGTTCGGCTCCTGCCCTTTTGGGTTCGGGTCAAGCTTCGGTGTATGCGGGAACGTTTAGAATATAGTCACAAGCCTTTTGCCCTGCGGAGGCAGCCGTTATGATAAGACCTTTATTATCCTTGGATTTAAGAACTTTTAGCCAGCCTTGAATGTATGCGGCACTGTTGTCAATTACGCTGTTAACAATTCCTGCATGTGCGTTAAGCATTGAGGCTCCACATTCTGCAATTAGCTCTTCACGGGAATACTCGGAGGAGCCGTAGTGGGCGGTTTTAACGACGCTGGAACGATTAAGGCGGGAACTATGACCAGTGGCATGAATTAATTCGTGATTTAATGTGGAGTAATATTCCGCATCCGTGTGAAATAATTTACTCTCTGGCATTCCAATATAATCAAGGCTTGGT
>CAIYDX010000413.1 GCA_903925005.1 uncultured Geobacteraceae bacterium | reverse complement strand
CGGCTCCGCCAATGAAGACGCGATCCGGATCAGGCAGGTCATCCAGACCATCAGGAGCATAAGCTTCGATCAGTTTGATGTTACGGGCACAGAATTTTTTCAGATTTTCATTGATAAAACCGATGCACTGCTTATTCCTTTCCACGGCAAAAATCCGGCCGCCCGGCATCAGGTTGGATGCCTCGATCGATACTGAACAGCTGCCGGCGCCGATATCCCAAAGCACCAGATCATCCTGCAGTTGGAGTTTCGCGAGCGTAACCGCCCGAACTTCCTGTTTGGTGATCAATTTTTTCGAGGTATGGAACTCGTCGTCATCGATTCCGATCAGCGGATAGTGAACGAGGTTCGGCTCATAGGTACGAATCAGGATCAGGATATTCAGCTCGGAAGCGGCAATATCAAGCAGTCCGCGCACCGTCGTCTTGGTAAACTTTTCAGTCGGCATGCCGAGATCTTCACAGAGCCACGCTTCATACCCTTCAGCGCCCCGTTCTATCAGCTCGGCTGCAATAGCCGCCGGAGTGTTCGTCGTGTCGGTCAGTACGCAGGCTTTTTCGGCGGCAATGATCTTGTCAACCGCCTGATGCATGCCGCGGCCATGAACCGAGACAAAAATGCCGTCGTCCCACGGCTCCTTGATTCGGGCAAATGCGTACTGCATACTGGTCACATTGGGGAAAATTTCGAGGCGTTCTTTGGGCAGGTTGCGCAGCAGAAATCGGGAAATGCCGAAAAAAGTCGGATCGCCGGAGGCGAGCAGAACCACGCATTGATCGGTTTTTTTAAGAAAATCGATCAGATCGGAAAGATCGCCAAGTTCCATTTTCTTCCCGGAAAAATCGGGAAAAATCTCCAGGTGCCGCTGATGGCCGATCATGACGTCAGCCGTGCTGATAATCTCAAGCGCCTTGGCCGGAAAGCCATCCCAACCGGTAAAACCTGCCCCTATCAGATAGATCGTTTGCTCTGCCATAATTTGTGCCCCGTCCCCGAAGTCTGATGCTGTCAGGGCGGACTATAACATCCGTACCGCTAAAAATCACCAGATTATTCCTGATCCAAAAAAAACGGGCCGAGATAATTCCCGGCCCGCATATTCATGTATGTTTATATGGCTACCCTTTGGCCGACCGTTTGCGGCGGGTCGGATCAAGCTCTTTCTTGCGCAGACGGATCGAAAGCGGCGTGACCTCCACCAGTTCGTCGTCCTCGATGAACTCCAGCGCCTGTTCAAGCGTCATCAGCTTTGGCGGGGTCAGTTTGATGGCATCGTCGGTGCCGGAAGCACGCACGTTGGTCAATTTCTTCCCCTTGCAGGGGTTGATATCCAGATCATTGTCCTTGTTGTTCTGGCCGATGATCATGCCGCCGTAGACTTCTACCCCGGCGCCGATAAACAGGGTGCCGCGCGGCTGCAGCGCATCCAGCGCGTAAGCGGTGGTTTCGCCATGGTCCATGGCCATCAGGGCGCCGTTCTTGCGACCGGGAATGTCACCCTTGTAAGGAGCATATTCGTGGAAAGTATGGGTCATGATCGCCGTGCCGCGTGTGTCGGTCAGCACCTCGCCACGCAGACCGATCAGGCCGCGCGCCGGTATGATGAATTCGAGACGCACCATATCTCCCATCGGTGCCATCGCAACCATCTCCCCCTTGCGTGGCCCCATCTTTTCGATAATTGCCCCCTGAAAATCGGAAGCTACATCGACCACCAGATACTCCATCGGCTCCATTTTGACGCCGTCTTTCAGGCGAACAATGACTTCCGGCTTGGATACGGCCAGCTCGAAACCTTCACGACGCATGGTCTCGATCAGGATCGAAAGGTGAAGCTCGCCACGTCCGGAAACCCGGAAAGTATCGGGGCTATCGGTATCCTCAACCCGCAGCGAAACATTGGTACGCAACTCTTTGGTAAGGCGCTCGCGGATGTTGCGCGATGTAACCCATTTACCTTCACGACCGGCAAAAGGGGATGTGTTGACAATGAAGTTCATCGACAAGGTCGGCTCGTCAATGGAAACATAGGGGACAGCAATCGGATTTTCGGCCGAGGCCAGCGTTTCACCGATGCTGACATCCTCAAAACCTGCCACGGTTACAATATCTCCGGTTCCGGCCTCTTCGATATCTATCTGTTTGAGCCCTTCGTAGCCGAGCAGCTTGGTAATGCGCCCTTTTGTGATTGAGCCATCCTGTTTGATCATGGCAACGGTTTCACCGGCCCTGACCTTACCGTTAAAAATACGTCCGGTCGCCATGCGACCAATGTAGTCGTTGTAATCGATGTTGGCGATCAACATCTGGAACGGAGCATTGGCATCCCCCTTGGGTGGGCGGACGTTGGCTTCCACCACAGCAAAGAGCGGTTCCATGCTATTTGATTCAATATTGATATCAATCTTGGCGTAGCCCATCTTGGCGCTGGTATAGACCACCGGAAAATCGAGCTGATCGTCGGATGCGTTAAGTTCGCAGAAGAGATCGAATACCATGTTGAGCACTTCATCCGGGCGGCTGCCGGGACGATCTATCTTGTTGATTACGACAATCGGCTTCAGGTTCAGGTCAAGCGATTTTTTAAGTACGAAACGGGTCTGCGGCATCGGGCCGTCCAGAGCATCCACCAGCAGCAGCACGGAATCGACCATTTTGAGAACACGTTCCACTTCGCCGCCGAAGTCGGCATGGCCTGGGGTATCGACGATATTGATTTTATAGGGACCGTGATGGATAGAGAGGCTCTTGGCCAGAATAGTGATGCCGCGCTCTTTTTCAAGATCGTTCGAGTCCATGACCCGCTCGGTGATGGCTTCATTGGCGCGATAAACGCCGGCATGTTTAAGCATGGCATCAACCAGGGTAGTCTTGCCGTGATCGACGTGGGCAATAATTGCAATGTTTCTGATTCGTTCCTGCATGGGTAAAACTCCTCAATTCCGCAAAATAAAACGACGGGCATTGCTGCCCGTCGAAGATTTATCACTATGTCAGGTTTTTGTTGATTTGACAACTGTTTATACGACATCACCTTAAATTATACGATTTAGTTGCAGCTTAATGGTCGTGATATCCCATTACTACCAGCAGACAACTGCCGTCAGCGATGACGTTAACTCCCTGCTCAAGACAGAGCGCCACCGCCTCGGGATGTTCTGCCCCCGGCTGCATCCAGATATTCTTTATCCCTTTTTCAAGCGCCAGCGGCACTAACCTCGCGGTGACAGCCGGCGGCGTGATCATGGAAATGCTCTGAACTTCGGCCGGAAGATCGTTAATAGTGGCGGCACAAGGGACCCCCTCTATTTCAGGTTCATTAGGATTAACCGGAATGGCGTTCTTGCCATTCTGCAGATAGCAGCGCAGCACTTTGTTCCCGTATTTTTCACGGTTGACGGAAGCGCCGACCACTCCAAAAGCAGGTGAGGCGAGGAACTGCTGAATTTGTTCCTGAATAGTCATGAGATCTCCTATTTGCTGAAACAGGTAGTAAGACTTATTCCCGTATCTGGCCATCGCCATAAACAATGAACTTGGTAGTGGTCAGGTCCTCCAGCCCCATCGGGCCGAAAGAGTGCAACTTGGTTGTGGAAATGCCTATTTCTGCACCCAGGCCGAGCTGCCCGCCGTCGGCAAAACGGGTCGAAGCGTTGACCATCACGCAAGAGGAGTTGACCTCGCGAATGAAGCGCTGGGCACGGCCATAATCGCTGGTGATGATTGATTCGGTGTGCAGCGAGCAGTAGCGGTTTATATGAGCGATCGCGGCATCTATATCGTCCACGACCCGGCAGGCCAGGATCAGTTCAAGGTATTCGGCATACCAGTCATCTTCCGTGGCCGGCGTGGCGGTCGGCGCGTAGCCGCAAAAAACTTCATCGCCACGCAACTCCACGCCCAGCTTTGACAGCGTTGCGGCGATTCTCGGAATGAATTCGGCGGCCACGTCCTTGTGGATCAGGAGCGTTTCCAGGGCATTGCAGACACCGGGGCGCTGGGTCTTGCTGTTGACGATAATCTGTTCGGCCTTGTCGAAATCAGCCGACTGATCGACAAAAATGTGGCACACCCCCTTGTAATGTTTGATAACCGGAATGCGTGAGTTCGTGACCACGAAACGGATCAGGCTTTCGCCGCCGCGCGGGATGATCAGGTCGATGGATTCTTCCTGTTTGAGCATCTCCAGCACCCCTTCACGTTCGGTGAAGGGAATCAATGACAATGCCGCCCGCGGAATGTTCATGTCTTCCAAAACAGACTGCAGAATCCCGGCAATGGCCAGATTGGAATTAATCGCCTCGGAGCCTCCCCGCAAAACCACGGCATTGCCGGCCTTCAGACAAAGGGCAGCGGCATCGGCAGTCACGTTGGGGCGCGACTCGTAGATAATCCCGATTGTGCCAAGCGGGATGCGCATCTTACCAACCATCAAATCGTTGGGGCGTTTCCACATTTTGGTCACTTCACCAACCGGATCAGCCAATGCGGCAATCTCGCGCAGAGCATCGGCAATCCCGCCGATCCGCTTTTCATCAAGCATCAGGCGATCCAGCATGGCAGATGAAAGCCCCTTTTGCCGACCAGTTTCGAGGTCTTTCCGGTTCTCCTCGATCAGTGCCAGTGCTGCATTTTCGAGGGCATCGGCCATTTTCAGCAGCATATTATTTTTAGCGGTGGTCGAAAGACGTGCCATGACCAGCGATGCCTGACGGGCATCCTGCGCGATTTTTACAACTTTTTCTGAAATATTCACGATGTCGGCTCCAGGAATAAAATCAACCGGGCAATTGCACGGTGAGTACAAATATTACGCAATTACAGGCCATCCGGCAAGACAATTGAGCAACAGACAATTGAGCCACGTTACACATAAGCGACAGGTCAAAGAAGTAAATCCTCAGCAAGCTGATTGACAGTCCCGGTGCTCAATGCTACAAGAACCAACCATGCAGACCATCTATTCAAAATTCAGACCGTTACGATATGTTCGCATCATCTTCTGCGCGAGCCTGTTGCTGCTGGTCGGCTGCACCAGCCATATCCCCCGGAAGGATTTGTTTCTCCCACCAGCCGATAATCCAGCCGAAGATACGATAAAACTGGTATCGATTCCATTGCCGGTAATCGCATCAAGCCCAAACGAGGGAATTACGAGCGGCGCCTTGATGTCGTTTCTGTTTCATAACAAGCGCGATGAAGTCACGGCCCTGATGGCACCTCAAGTGACCTACAATGAAACGTTCGGTGTTACCGCCTCTCTGTACGGCGCCTTCTATCCCAAACCGGAGCAGAGTTGGGAGTTCAATCTATCCAAATCGGCCAAAGTCAACGAAGACTATGAAATAAAGCTGCGAGATACTTCACTGCTGAATAAGAAACTGGAGATTAACACCTTCCTCTTCAGTTTTGACGATGGTTCAGCCCGCTTTTTCGGATTTGAGGCAAAGACCAAACGGCAGCGGGAAACCAACTATGCCGACAAGGAATCAGGCATAAATATTTCTGCAGGATATGACATAGGTCATCATCTCCAACTGACCGTAGGTGAGCGTTTCAGAAATGTTGCCATTGGCGAGGGGGCGGTAAAAGGAGTTCCGTTCATCCGGTCAAAATTCAACGAAAATAACGTTCCCGGCATTGACGGCTTCGCTACCAATGCCATGCGCTTTTCACTGTCATACAGCACCCTTAACAATCGGGATACCCCCAGCTATGGCGGTTATACCCGCATCTCCGTAGAGCCAACGTTTAAAGCATTGGGTGGAGCGGCCGATTACCGCCACTACGAGGTTGAATCCAAAGGGTATATCCCTCTGGACAATGCCCGCTATATCAGCGTATTCCGGGTAATGTACAACCAGACCATAGGCGATGACGTCCCTTTTCTTGAGCAGAGTATCCTGGGGGGGGAGAACACACTGCGTGGCTATGGGCGGAACCGCTTCATCGATAACAGCTTTCTGCTCTGCAACATCGAAGAACGTATTCGGCTATTCCGCTGGGAAGTGTTCGGCGTGACGGCGGACTGGGAAATAGCACCCTTTATCGATATGGGCGCCGTGATGGAGTCGTTGCTCAAGGCTCGCGGCTCCAATTTTGAATTCAATCCCGGCATCGGTTTCCGGGCGATAGTGCGTCCGAATATTGTCGGAAGAGTCGATCTGGGAATCGGCAAGGATGGGCCTGCGCTGTTCGTCGGATTGGGGTATCCGTTTTAAACTATTTTACCCGTTTATCCGGACGCTCTATCTCGAATTTATCCAGACGGTACTGCAATGTTTTGTAACTCATTCCAAGAAGCGGCGCTGCCTTGCCGATAACCCAATCAGCCCGTTCCATCGCCTTAACTATCAGCCCTTTTTCGAGTTCCTCAAAATCCACCCCTTCTGCTGGAAGATCAAAATTGATGCCCCCCGAAAGTGAACCGCAGGCGGTAATCTCCGTCGGAAGGTCATCAGGTTCGATATAGTTACTTTCGGCCATCAGGATCGAGCGCTCGATCACCGATTCGAGCTGCCGAACGTTGCCGGGCCAGCTGTAGTTCATCAGCAGCTTCAGCGCCTGTTTAGAGATGCCGTCCATCGCAATTCCGGACGCCTTGCCGTATTTTTCCAGAAAGAATTCCGCCAAGGTTTTGATGTCGCTCCCCCGCTCGCGCAGGGGGGGGAGATTGACGCGGATAACGTTGAGGCGATAGAACAGGTCCTCTCGAAAAGTCCCTTTTTTTATCTCCTGCTCAAGCTCCTTGTTGGTGGCCGAGACCAGGCGGACATCCAGCCCTATATTGACCTTGCCGCCTACCCGCCGGATCTCCTTCTCCTGGATGGCCCGCAACAGTTTGGCCTGCATGGCGACGTTCATCTCGCCGATCTCATCGAGAAATACCGTGCCGCCGTCCGCCGCTTCGAAGATACCTATTTCGCGGGCATTAGCGCCGGTAAAGCTCCCTTTTTCGTGACCGAAAAGTTCGCTTTCAATCAGGGTATCCGGGATTGCGGCACAGTTGATGGCGATAAAAGGCTTGTTGCGGCGCGGGCTCCCTTCGTGAATCGCCCGGGCAATCAACTCTTTGCCGGTTCCTGATTCGCCTACGATCAAAACGGTGGAATTTGATGGGGCGATCCTGGCAATGACCCGAAAGACTTCCTTCATTTTAGGATGTTCACCCTGCATATTGGGTATCGTAGCGATAGATTCGACCCGCTTCTGCAGCACACGGTTCTCGCGAACCAGGCCGATACGCTCGAAGGCTCGCAGCAGTGTCAGCACCAGATTGTCACGCTCCAGCGGCTTTTCCAGATAATCGAAGGCCCCTTTGCGCATCGCCTCCACCGCCGAATCAACCGAGCCGTGGGCAGTCATCATAATGATACACTGCTGCGGGTCATCGGCCAGAACCTTTTCCAGCAGATCAAGCCCGCTCTGTCCCTGCATCTTGAGATCGGTCATGATCAGATCGAACTCGCGCTTTTCCAACTGCTCCAGCGCCTCACGCACACCGGGCACATCAACAACATCGTAGTTCTCTCTCTTCAGGATCAAGTTGAGAATATCCCGCTGTCCTTTTTCATCATCAACTATCAGTATGCTGCCGTTACTCTTCATAGTCCCTCGATTTATTCAGGATTCTTTCGGTTGCAGCGGCAAAGAGACGGTAATGGTTGTTCCGGCGCCAATGGCGCTTTCAACCTCTATCCCGCCGCCATGTTCCTTGATGATCCGCTCGGTAATAGCCAGACCCAGGCCGATACCGACATCCTTGGTGGTAAAATAGGGCTGGAATATTTTACCGATGTCATCCGGAGAAATGCCACTTCCCTGATCGCAGAAGGTCAGCTTCACCTGCCCCCCCTCAAGCAGCGCTCCAAGAGTAATGGTCCCGCCATCCGGCATTGCCTGGGAGGCGTTGGACACAAAGTTAAGGATGCAGTTCCGAAACAGCTCGCCATCGATCCAGAGCGGCGGCAGATCGGCAGGGATCTGCCGTTCGACGACGACATGCTGCTCGGTCAGCCTGCTCTGCAGCACCGGCAGTACCTTGGCCAGCAGTTCATCATAAACGATCTCGGTCCGGCGCAGCTTGAGCGGACGGCCATAGTTCATGAAATTCACCACCATATAATTCGCGCGGCGCACCTCTTCCTTGATCTTGTCCGCCAACTCCTCCAGCTCTGAGCAGTTGTCACCGCAGCGGGGGAGCATCTCGGCTTTATGGTGATCTATAGCCAGGCTGATAT
>CAIYDX010000412.1 GCA_903925005.1 uncultured Geobacteraceae bacterium | reverse complement strand
TTTCTGTAGCGTAAGTTATCCACGAGATTGAGCTGTCCAGCCAGAACAATCGGAAAAAACGGCTTGGAATCCTGCTCAAACTGAGTCAAGGTATGCAACTCAGCAAACACCTCCAGACGCAACAGCGATGCCTCATCGATAACCAAGGCCACCTTCATCTTCTTACCGTGGGTCAGATCAAGAACCTCCTGTTTGATCTTCCTAGTCATCACAGCTCTGGAGGAACCGGCAACATCTATAGCCAGTTCATTCAGGATTTGACGATACAACTCCAGAATGGAACCTGATGAAGCGGTAATATAAATAATCCGGTATTCTGATGGATGCAGACCGCCAAGCACATAGCGCAGCGACGTTGATTTGCCGCTGCCAATTTCACCGGTGACCAGGGTAATCGCTCCCAGGCGTATTGTGTAATGGATACGTTCTTCCATAGCACTCAGGGCTTTGGTCACCATAATGTCCTTCCTGGGGATGTCGGCACCGAAGGGCTCTTTCGTAAGTGCAAAAAACTGCCGATAACTCGTATTCATTACATACCCTCCCATAGTTGACCGCTTGTGCCGGCGCTTTCACCCGCTATTTCCACCTGGCCGTTTTTGTCTCGTTTGACTCTGCTGTTGACGTGAAGATCCACCTGTCTAATTAGACCATGCGATTTCCCCTCGCTACGGATCTCCACCTGCTCCGGACTATCCTCGAAGTAAAGTATTTCTACACGTTTACCAATCAGTTCCACTGGAGCCTCGTATAAGCGACAGTCGATCACAACGGAGCGATCTTTGTTGACCCTGCGCCGCACTGTTTTCCGGAAATAATCTTTAAGGTCGTCCGGGGCAGCTCGCAGGCAATGCATCTTACTGGTAAAACGTCTGAATGGGCTCTGTTTAGTTGAGCTATGTTCTCGACTATGGTACTCGCCTACCCAGATATAAAAGGCAGCGTTTATTTCTTCCAAGGTGGTACCGCTAAAGGTTGGCAGAAATTGAGTTCGAACGGTTTTAAAGAACCTTTCGATCTTTCCCTTCCCCTGTGGCAAATAGGGTCTTGCGTGTATTAGTGCGATGCCCAGTGAGGCGGTAGTATATTCAAGTTGACGGGAGCGGAATGCTGATCCGTTGTCTACATAAAGTTTGCGGGGTAAACCTCGTTTGGAGAGGGCGGCGGCAAATGCATCCATGAATGGAATCACTGCTTCGGAGAGATAAAACTGTCCGTGGGGTATCAACCGGGAATGGTCGTCGATAAATGCGATGAGATAACATTTACGCTGCTTGCCACCAGATAAAACATGCGGCCCGTGCATAACGTCGCTTTGCCACATATCATTGGGTAGCTCCACCTCAAACTTACGCCGGTCGGTTGGTGGACCCTTCTCCTTTGCCATAAGATTATTGCTGTGGAGGAAACGGTAGGCAGTGGTGAGGTTCAAGGTGATGCCGTCGGTTACGAGGCCGCGCTCCTGCATGATCCTGATCAGATTTACAACGGGGAGCTTAGGCATCTGGCGTTTGAGTTCAATTAAAGCCAGGCAGGTATCTTCATCCAGTACCCTGACCCGACCACTGTCATTTCTATCCTTTGGGTAAAGGGATTCGAGCTTATGACTCCCCGTATATAGCCGTACCCAACGCAGGATTGTGCTGCGACTTATACGGCTCCTGCCGGAAAATGGTATAGACCACATGCGGTCGCACTTCTCCCCCAACAGAGCTTCTTGCTCTCCATGATCCAAACGACATCCGCCAACAAACTCGTTAATGATGCCGAATCGGAATACTGCCACCTGCTTTTTCTCGTCTTCTGTCATGAAATGGCTCCTTTCGTGATGATGCCTGACCATACATCAGCAAAAAGTGGAAATCGCCGGCAGATGTCACTAGGGTGGCTATGTGGTCACAGCAATTGCAAGATTACATGGACCGGCTTACCGGTATGATTTCCATCATTACCAGACGGTCAAAAGCTCCCAGCAATCCTGGCTGCCAGGTGGTTGAGAGACGGACAAGGGCTTGACGTTTCAGATTTGCCAGCCAATGACGCATGCGGGGAGAAGGAAAGAAAGGAGGCCAACGACCTTCCGAAATACGGTGGGCAAGCACGATAAGGATGGTTTCTTTACAGCAGCGGATTCGGCTGAAATGTGTATCGGGACGTAAAGTCATAACGCAACGACACTGGGGACATCGGTAGCACTTCAGATACAAACAGGAAACAAAACCATCAAAAAAACGGGGGGCAAAACCATGACCCCAAACCTTGTAATGGTTGCAGTTCAAGCAGGCGACGGGGCGAACCCAGGGGAAATTTTTACCCTGCTCAAAAATATCCTTGAGCTGAACGGCAACAAAATATATCATGAGAGGCACTTGTAGTATGGGGAGTCAACCCAAGAAGTAAACGGGCGGTGAGTTCTCGAAAACTCACCGCCCAACTTAATTTAAAACCTTCCTTCAAACCGAGTTCAAATAATCTGACAACAAGTGGGCTCTTGTCAATCTATTCTGAAAATCAAACCCTCCATCAGTTCAAAACAATCTGGGAACTAACACAAGGGAGATGTCCTCAAGTAATGCCTTACGGTTAGAGGATGAACAGTTGTAATCGAACCAATAAAATCTAAATAATCTCTTCATCCCTGAAACGCTTGAAAAGCAATGTGCCAAGAATAAGACAGTAAAGAAGGACATTGATGAGTGGGTATGCAGAACCGATTCCATTGAGCGATTCGCTTTCAAACAATGAGGATGACAACTGTTGAACACCTAAGAGTTTCGGCCATAAAAAATAAACAACTTTCCACCAAGCCAAGTCAGACTGCGGATGCCCACCCGATTGCTGCACTATCGCTTGTGCAATTTGACTGTGGCTGGCAGCAGCTATACCGTCTGAGATAAAGCCAACCACACCAACGCCCAGAACACAAAGAAAAGCGACAATGTCGGACATCAAGAGAGACAATAAAAGTGCAGTAATAATCACAAAGAGCAGGTTGATAGAGCATATCAGCGAGGCTATAAGGTATTCCGGCATGAAAACGTTCAGATTGATAGATGTGATTAAGAATACGATACTATGCAAGATGAACATGAATGCTACAGATAAGGCCCATAATCCAATGATCTTTCCCGCAACATATTGCCACCGGGCTATCGGTTTGGACAAAATACACGATTGCATCCCCTCGTTACGGTCACGCCTGAATATTCGCATCGAAAGTAAAGCAGCTAAGACCATCACGCCAGCACTAATGATGTGGAATGTCACTTTTGACACAGCTCTGACAATGGTTCCGGTATCCAGAGAATGTCCGTTCACCATGTAATTGCCCTGGTAACAACCACGAATAAGCAATACACAGATTGCACAGATCACGAACATGACGACGAGACTTCTCTGCCGCACTTCATCAATAAGTGTATATTTAGCAATCTTTGCAATAGGAGGAAGTGCTTTTGAGGTTTCCATGTTAACCTTTCACGAGTTTTACGAACACATCTTCCAGCGTCTCACCGTCTTTGACAATGGCAGAAATTGTGTCTTTCACCAGAAGCTCGCCACGATTTATTATAGCAGCGGTATCGCATATTTTTTCAACTTCCGACAGTAAGTGTGAATTCAGAAAGATGGTCATACCTTGACCTTTAAGCGACTCTAAAAGTTGGCGTAGTTCTCTGATACCGATGGGGTCCAAACCGCCAGTGGGCTCATCCAGAATTAACAGTTTTGGATCGCCCATGATTGCAGCACCTAATCCGAACCGCTGAATCATACCCTTAGAATATGTACCGACCTTTGTATCTTCCCTGCCTTGCATTCCGATCAGTTCGACAATGCGCCGGCATTGATCTATAGCGTCGGACCGGTTTATATCTAATAATTCAGCGCACCGCAGGAGGTATTGCCATCCTGAAAGGCATGACGGGATATGATGGTTTTCAGCAAGATACCCGATTGATCGTCGGCACTCTGCATTTGTACTTGGGATGCCGCTCAACGACAAGCTTCCCGATGTCGGTCGTGTAAAATCGAGCAGCATCTTAATGATTGTCGTCTTCCCGGCACCATTGGGTCCGAGCAGAGCAAAGCTCTCACCTGCCTTAACAGAGAAGGAAACATCGTTAACAGCCGTAAGCAAATCATATCTTTTGGTAACGTTTTTCAATTCAATCATATAATGGGCTCGTATTAATTCTCAGAAAAGTGGGTCTTAGCATACGCTCAGGCAGGGCGTTTTTGCGTTATTAAAGTTCTGTCAACACAGTAGCTACAGAACAGTCGTAGTCATCGAGACGATAAATACTTTTCCAGGCTAACCCGCAACGGATGCATGAGCATTGTTGGACAATATCACCTTTACCTACGGACAGGTGACCGATGTTGAGATCCTTGGTTTGACACTTAGGACATCGTTCGCCAGCTTGACGTACGAAGGTTTCTCTAGTCACGTATTCAGGGGTGCCAGTTCCAGCAGATTGAACTGCAACAGCGCCGATAATCCCGGAATATCTCGTTCATTCGCGTTGAGGTGTAGGTGTATTTCTTATTATCGCCGACAACAATGATCAATTCAGGACACACCCGAAGTGCTTCATACTTCGACATACCAGTCTTAACACCTTTAGCACGAGCTTCGTAAGAACTTGTAGTTATGACCGTTCGACCATGACCTCCTACAACAGCTATCGCTTTACCACGGAGTTCCGGGTTGGCAGCTTGCTCGACTGAGGCAAAAAACGCATTCGCGTCAATATGCAGAACTGTTCGATATTGCATAGTTACTAACCTTCAAGGTTGTTAAGTTCCCATGTTTGGTCTGAGGTGTCATATGTTAACTCATACAACCCACCTTCATCGCGTACGGAAAAGTGCAGACGTTTGGCACTTCCTTTCAGATCATTCCAAGTATAAGTAGTCTCGAGTATGGAGTGTTTGCGGTTATGCCAGTCGAACCAGACAGGCTTGATTGAGTGGCCCGGTCCGAAAACCACACCTACCCGTATAGGTTCTTTTATGCGCACAACTCACCCCATATCGCGATAGACGCCGACCACTTTACCGATGATGGTTATGTCGTTGGAGCCTTCCGGAATGTAGATTGGTGCCATGCTAGCATTCTCAGGCTGCAATCGAATTTTACCTTGCTCACGAAAGAAACGCTTCAATGTTGCTTCGCCTTCGACCATCGCAACAACGATGTCCTGATTGTCAGCGGAAGGTTGAGGGCGGACAAGTACCAAATCCTTTTCGCATATACTAGCATTGATCATTGAGTCACCACGAACACGAAGGAAAAACTTACCGCCGTGTAGTAGAGAGCGGTCAACGGAAATGTAACCAGTAATGTCTTCCAGCGCAGGCGTAAGTGCACCAGCATGCGCTGTACCGGCGACCGGTATCGATGCTGAGTCAGTGGTCGGAGTTGTCAGAGCAATACCTCTGGAGCCCGAATCGCGTTTGATGTAACCTTTCTTTTCGAGAGCCTCGAGATGACGGATCGCTGATACCGTTCCTGACACTCCTAGATGTGCGCAGATCTCACGAACAGTCGGTGGGTATCCATCGTTATCAATGTGTGATTGTATGTAGTCCAAGACCTGTTTTTGGCGGTCAGTAAGTTGAGACATGCGGAACTCCTGCATAGTTGTCGAGCGTGATACGTTGTCAGATGTCAACTATAGCGAAGCACAGTAATGATGTCAAGTCACGACTTTTGACAAATAGTGAGATATAATTTAAGGGGGTATCGATAAAATCAATGTTTTTTGGGCGTTATCTGCGAAATGTCCTGATTTTGGGGCTTGCATGGGTGGTTAAAGGTCTGTTACTGTGCTGTTTACCTCGTTTTTCTGCGGAGTTGATTTGACATAATATGAAATATTTGGCATGGGAGCCGATGCTATGGGAAAACACACTATAAATCCTCGACGCAAAATCATATCGTTTCGAATTACAGAAGACGATTTTCAATACCTCCAAAATCTTTCAGATCAAACGAATAAAAGCGTTTCGGAGATTATCAGTGAAGCAATACCATTTTTAAAAAGACATTTTGTGCGGATTTATGAAAAAAAAATGATCATTTCAGCACAACGCTCCACGCCTGCGTCTGCGTATTGCGTATCAGCTCAAATATCCCATGTTCTTCCGTCTACACTGAATAATGATTAATCGCCGCGCTACCATGCGACGACTGCCAAAAACAACAAATCTCCGTTATTGAGTATCTCTCTCCGCCAGCATCAAACCAAACCGGCTGGTCTTCTTATCCGGTTCATACAACACAGCTACACGAACATCTTTTTCAGTCAGTTGTGGCATTAATCGCCCCTTTCAAAAGCGGACTGGGCTTAAAAGTCACGACTTTTCGGGTGCTGACGGTTAGTTCCTCCCCGTTCCAGGGGTTGCGGCCGCGTCGGTCTCTTTTCTGTCTCACTTCGAACTTTCCGAAACCGGTTATTTTCAGGCTCTCGCCGGATTCAAGGGTGTTCTTCATGGTTTTGATAAGGGTGTCAATACAGTTCATTGCTTCGCGTTTTGTGATAGAAAGCAGCTCAGCGATTATATCAACGAGACGGGCTTTGGTGAGGCAGTTGTTGTTCATGCTAGTATGATCCTCATTTCTCACTCGGGTTGAGGGACTTTGGGAGATACGGTATATTATGAATGGAACAGTGTCAAGCGGCGGAAAAGATTAGATCATCAGTGAAAATAAATCTCTCGAATTCCGGAGGAGATTTTCGACACGACAGGACCAAGCACAAAAAGAGTGGACAGCGTTAGAAACAGTCTTTTTTCGGTGTATCCATTAGATTGACCCTCGGTTTGACAAACTCAGCATGTGTATTATCATATCAAGAATTATTGGTATAGGAGAGTAAGCAAGATACAAAATAGGGCAGTGGTCGTACCAAAATTAACGTCAGCCGCCCTTCCCAAACGCATAACAACCCTGTAAAATCAGGAGTCTGAGAAATGAGTGACGTAATAGCTGACAGCTTGCCAAAACCGTCCGATGCCAAAACGGTGCAAAACGCTCTGGATGCCCTCGGCGACACGAAAAAAAAGAACCTCTTGGCACGCATGTTCCCTTTTATGGGGCCGGCATTCATCGCGAGCATCGCCTACGTCGATCCAGGCAATTTCGCCACTAATATCCAGGGCGGTGCCCAGTTCGGCTATCTGCTCATCTGGGTCATTGTTGTCAGCAATATGATGGCGATGCTGATTCAGACCTTGTCTGCAAAGCTTGGTCTGGTCACCGGGCTGAATCTTGCCGAACATTGCCGCGAGCAATTTCCAAAGCCTGTGGTTATCTCGATGTGGGTCCTGATGGAGATTGTCGCCATGTCAACCGACCTGGCCGAATTCCTCGGGGCCGCTCTCGGGTTCCAACTCATGATGGGGGTGCCGCTATTGATCGGTGGTTTGCTGACCGGAGTTGCCACCATGCTAATCCTTGGCCTGGAGCGCTACGGCTTTCGCCGTCTCGAGGCGGTGATCTCCTCGATGGTCGCGATGATCGCGCTCTGTTATCTCGCCGAAATCTTCATCGCTAAGCCCGATTGGGGTCTTGTGCTGCACAACACCATCGTTCCACGTTTTTCGGGTGGTGAAAGCGTGTTCCTTGCCTGCGGCATACTCGGGGCGACAGTCATGCCGCATGCAATTTTCCTGCATTCTGCCCTCATGCAGGGCCGCATCGTGGTACGCGACAAGCCTCGGCTTAAGAGCCTGTACCGCTTTGAGATCGGGGAAATACTCATCGCCATGGGGATCGCCAGCTGTGTCAACGCGGCCATGCTGATCATGGCGGCGTCCACTTTCCACCAGACAGGGCATAGCTCCATTGCCACCATTGAGGAAGCCTACCGCACCCTTGAGCCGCTGTTGGGCAGTGCAGCCAAATGGATCTTCGGACTTTCACTGCTGGTCTCAGGGTTGTCTTCGTCGGCGGTGGGAACCGGAGCCGGGCAGGTGATCATGCAGGGATTTCTTAAGTGGCACATCCCAATCTGGATTCGCCGGCTGGTTACCATGGCTCCAGCGCTTGTAGTGATCGGCATCGGGCTTGATCCGACCCGGACCCTGGTAATGAGTCAGGTGGTCCTGAGTTTCGGACTGCCCTTCGCGATCATTCCACTCGTGATGTTCACCTGTCGCGCCGATATCATGGGGGAGATGGTCAATAAACGGATCACGACCATTACTACCAGTTTCATCGCGGCCATAATCGTTGTCCTTAACGCCTACCTTATCTACAAGACCGCATATCCGGGGTGATTCCATGTTCAAACATATCCTTGTCCCGATCGATGGTTCTTTAATGGCAGAGGCTGCGCTGCCTGCAGCCATTTTTCTGGCCGAAAAGTTCCAGGCACGAGTTACTCTCATGCACGTCATTGAAAAAAATGCACCTGAAAAGGTGCACGGCCAGCCGCACTTAAAGCATCCGCAGGATGCACGGCGTTACCTGAGTGAACTTTTACAACGCTCTTTCCCAAAAGATATTCAGGTAGACTACCATGTACACATCAACGAAGTCGATGATGTGGCTGGCAGCATCGTGGCTCATGCCGCCGAGCTCGCGAGCGATTTGGTTATAATGTGTTCTCATGGTCGAGGGGCTGCGCTTCATCTGTTTCTCGGAAGCATCGCCCAGAGTGTCATTGCGCAAGGGTCGCAACCAGTTCTTATCACACATCCAAACGAGCAAGGGAAACCGCCAGTTTTTTCTTGTAGGCACATTCTTGTTCCCTTAGATGACAACCCCGAACATGCCCAGTCGCTGCCGGTCGCCAAGGAACTGGCTCGGACGTGCAGCGCGTCACTGCATCTTGCCGTTGTGATACCGGATTTGAAAACTCTTTCTGGAGAAAAAGCGGCAGCAAGCAAAATGCTCCCTGGGACAACCTCACGGCTTCTGGAACTGACAGTGCAGGATACAGAGAAGTATTTTCAGACCTTGGAGGATGGCTTGTTGCAGGAAGGGTTCGAGGCGAGTGCGCATGTGCTGCGGGGAGATCCTGCAAGTGTCATCGTGGCAGCCGCCGTCCTGGCAAAGATAGATCTGATCGTGCTCGGTACTCACGGGAAAACCGGGATGGACGCATTCTGGTCAGGGAGCGTTGCCCACAGGATATGCAGCCAGTCCCGGATTCCGCTGTTGCTAATACCGGTAGGAAAATCGTAGATCAACAAATTGGGAGCTGGAAATGGCACGGCCATGATCAAGAATCTTCATAAATGGCTTATCCTCCGCCTAGTACTGGCCTGGATAGTCTTGTCGCTGGTAATAGGCAGCATCGTTCAATATCTCGGCAATGTCCGCGTCGACAACCATATCATGGACATGGCTAAAAATGAGGCGACGGGGCACACTGATGCGTTGATCGCTTACCTGAGCGCGCCTTCGCCGCCGGCACTCTCCGTCCTTAACAGCAGGCTCACGGCCATGTTGAAGAATAGTAACTTCATCGCCATCGAACTGTACGATGCTGCGGCCAAGAAGATCACCGAGGCGTTTGAACCGACCGCCAGGGAGGTCGACAAGAACCTGTCCGAACACGACTCCGGTTTAGCCGATGCGAAAGGCATCGTCTGTTACAAACTAATGCTCTGGGGTGAAACCTACCTGCGGGTGTTCGCACCCATCAACAACATTAACGGAGCCAATATAGGTTATCTGGAAGGGATTTACCATGTACCGGGGGAGACCATCTCAAATATCAAGCGTCAGACTCTCTGGGCGCTGGTCTTGGTGGTGCTGGCCATCTTAGTCACCGGTCTGGCCATGTACCCGCTTATCATACGCCTCAACCGAGCGCTCTTCGATTCATCTCACAACCTGATGCAGTCCAACATCGGCTTGTTGGCGGTGCTGGGAAGCGCCATTGCCAAGCGCGACAGCGACACTAACGTCCACAACTACCGAGTTGCGCTGTACGCGGTCTGTCTGGGCGAAAAAATGAGGCTTTCCGACACCGCCATGCAGGGACTTATCAAGGGTGCCTTCCTGCACGATCTGGGGAAGATCGCCATAAGCGATGCTGTCCTTCACAAACCGGCGAAGCTCACCTATGAAGAATTCGAGGTCATGAAAACCCATGTGAAGCACGGAGAGGATATCGTCAGTAGCTACGACTGGTTGAAGGACGCGCTGGACGTGGTCAAGTGCCACCATGAAAAATACAATGGCAGTGGCTATCCCGCCGGTCTGAAAGGTGAGGATATCCCGCTGAACGCACGAGTTTTTGCCGTGGTGGATGTCTTTGACGCTCTGACCTCACAGCGGCCCTACAAAGATGAATTCAGTTTTGGCACTGCGGTGGAGATCATGCGGGAGTCGCTGGGAAGTCATTTTGATCCGAATGTTGCGCTGATCTTTCTTGATAATGCCACCGTTCTGTATGCGGACATATGTCATGGCGACGAGGCGTTGCTGAAGGAATGTCTGGGGAAATCCATCAGGAAGTACTTCTCAGTAGGGGTCTGAGGTGTAGCGGAACAGTTATGTTAAGCTCAGCCTTACGGATCAGGAAAAGAAAAAGCCGATCAGATTTTACTCTGAACCGGCTTTCCTCATCCCCTGCAACTACTCTACTACACGATCAGATATTTTTCAAATTATTTCCGGCGCTGAATTTGCCACTCTTCAAAACTTGTATATCCATTACGGACGGCACACGCTTATACTGAGAAAGTGCCGAAACTAAGGGAAGTGATCTTGTCGCAGCCTTTGTTTAACCAAACCACACAAGGTCAATAAGTTCATAGAGACGATGGATGTAACACTTGAAATTGCAAAATATGGGTTTAAATATACAAGATTAGTCGGGCATCCGGCCCTTTAGAGTCTGCCCATCAATAAAAGTACGATGAGTATTAAAAAGACCATCCCAAGCCCGCCACTCGGGTAATATCCCCACTGACGGCTGTGAGGCCAAGTGGGCAATGCCCCAAGAAACATTAAAATGACTACGATAAGTAAAATGGTTCCTAGCATGGTAAGTCCTCCTTTTAAATACTGGTTTGGCAGTCATTCTCAATACGCAAAACGCCTCTGTGTAGTTTCAGAGGCGTTTTACCAGCGTGTTGTTGACAGCAATTAATGAACACCCCTGCATCTGATCAGTACTATTTACCGATAATCTTTTTAAACTGACCAATCTTTTCCTGAGTTTTGCCAGCTATCTGCTCAACGTCTCCATTGATTTCCAATTTTCGATTATCGTTTAGTTTCCCTACAACCTCTTTGGCTTTGCCCTTTACTTCGTGAAATTTTCCTTCAACTTTGTCTTTAGTGCGTGAATTCATGGCATTTTTACTTGTCTCGATGGCGTGACACTCGGTGCCTTTTTTCAGATTACTTGGCAGTAGGAGCTGCTTCTTTTGCGGCTTCTGCTTCGGCTTTTGCTTTAGCTTTATCAGCTTTTATCTTTGCTTTGGCTTCCTTCGCTTCAGCCTTCATTTTTGCTTTTGCAACTTTTGCTTCAGCTTTCGATTTTGCTTTTGCTTCTTTGGCCTCAGCTTCCGTTTTTTCTTTAGCCACTTTCGCTTCGGCCTTCATCGCTTTTTCGTTCTTTTCCTTGACATCGCCAGGCGTAGAAACAGCGGCATTATCGGCAATAACAATAGGCTTTGTTGCATCAGAAGCAAATACTGTTGTAGTGAATGACATAATTGCGAGTGTGGTGACGGCTGCTGTGAGTATTCTTTTCATGTGGTGGTGCCTCCATTGTGATTTGTATTTTCATCTCAATACTTGTAGCTGTTTCTGTTAGCAGTTAGTGTACCGGAAATAATATATGGGCAATTTAGTTATAACAGGCCAAATGTATTAAATAATTTTGGTTACCTGAGGATGGGGTAAATAATAATCCAAGTAGTATATCTGTTGTATTTAACATAACTGCAAAATACTGCGGTTAGCCGCCGACCTAACAACAATTTATCAAACCACAACCGTCGAACTGGCAGAGAAAAACCTTGATGCATTTGCAGCCAAATGGGATGCCAGTCACCCGACTATAGCAAGGTCATGGCGAAACAGCTGGGAGCGGATTATTCCGCTATTCTCGTATCCTAAGGATATACGCAAGTCAATCTACACGACAAATGCCATTGAGTCGCTTAACATGTCACTTTGTAAGGTCACCAAGAATCGTGGTCACTTTCCCAGCGATGAAGCCATATTCAAGCTGATATATCTGGCATTGAAAAATATTGCGAAGAAATGGACAAAGCCGATCAGGGACTGGAAGTCTGCATTGAACCAGTTTAGCATCATGTTTGACGATAGGTTGTCAACCTTCTGAATCTGGGTATAATATATTATATTGGATGGCTCGGATGAGTTTCAAAAAGCATAAAAAATCTAGTATTAAATTCTGCGAGCTAACCGCTTAATAACGAAGTTAGGCAGAATGAGAGCTACATTCATATGCACAAACGAGAAAGGAAAGATATGATCAGAAAAATATCTGGTAATTTCAACGTGTTATTTGTTGCTGGGTTCGGCCCAGTTGTTCAAAACTTAATTGAATCTCATAAGTTCTATTTGGATACTCTCGGTTTGTCCTTCGAGAAGGATGGAGACTATCTGCACACAGATAAATTAAATGGTGTCAATCATTTCGCTCTGTGGCCACTTTCCCAGGCAGCACTATCATGTTTTGGGACAGATAGCTGGCCGTCTGACCTCCCTGTACCTCAAGCATGGTTGGAATTCGACGTTGATAACATTGATCAAGCTACCGCAGAACTAGAAGATAAAGGATATACATTGCTGACTAGAGCGCAAAAGGAACCTTGGGGACAGATTGTTACACGTCTGCTAAGTCCTGAGGGATTATTGGTTGGGATCACTGTAACGCCTGGGATGCGTAAGTAGTCACAATTTTATGATGCCTAACACGCGAATAGACCCGTTTTGCATTGATCTCAGGTCATCCGCAAAGCCGTTATGTCGCAGGGCGGCTCATTACGAAGGAGAAGTGACATGGTGAAGCAATCAATAATCACGATTTGCCTTTGGTACGACCGCGACGCCGAGGACGCAGCGCGATTTTACGCCAAGACCTTTCCTGATTCATTCGTTGGCGCGGTGCACCTCGCACCGGGGGACTTTCCGTCCGGAAAGAAAGGGGATGTGTTGACGGTCGAGTTTACCGTGATGGGAATTCCCTGCCTCGGGCTCAATGGCGGACCCGAGGTCAAGCACAACTGGGCGTTCTCGTTTCAGGTAGCAACCGCAGACCAGGCCGAAACGGATCGTTACTGGAACGCCATAGTCGGCAACGGTGGTGAACAGAGTGCCTGCGGATGGTGCAAGGACAAATGGGGCCTTTCTTGGCAGATTACGCCGCTGGCTCTGACGAGAGCTATAACCGATTCCGATCCCGCTGCCGCCAAGCGTGCGTTCGATGCGATGATGCAGATGAAAAAGATCGACATCGCTGCAATAGAAGCGGCGCGCCGCGGTTAAAGTTGCAATCTTTGAAGCGTGCATGCCCTTTATCGAAGTAGTTCCGCGGAGTCCACTAAACGGTATTACGTTAGAATAACGCTGAACTTTAGAAAACCGAAAAGTCATTTGCACAAACCAGTTGACAGGCCCTATTTTGGGTATTCAAAAGTTTATTTATAAATGGGTAGTTCTAAAGGCCCCCACCATTCACCGTGCATAGTCTCAATTGGTTTTATTTTACCAAGACCTTTAACTCGCGCAACAATATTACCGTTGTTATCGACACTTACATATACTATTTTGAGAGCATTATAACTACTAATTCCGTCTTTTGTTTTTCTACCTGATGCATACCAGTAAAAACCACAAATAGTTGGATTTTGCGTTGACCACTCCATAGGAAACACCTTGTTATGCCAGGAAATAACTAACCGGCTTGTTGAACAAATCTTATTTCAATGAAGCAAACCAGACATTAGTTATCCCGCCTTAATTAGAGGAGCAGTACTCAACTATTGGCACCTGTTGATGCTTATGCTATCCGGGTGACACAGGGGCAGTTCTGGGGGTCTCTTTCACCGACGCTGTCGAGAGCAAGACCAATCCAGTTGTGCACCTGCGCCACTTCAAAGCCGGCAAGCCGCTCGTTGCCTACCTGCATCAGCGGCCGCAGGATAAAAAGCGGTTCAGCTACCATTAGTCGCAGTGCCTCTCTCCGCTCATAGTAGCTGGGGATTACTTCCCCTGCCTTCACCCTCGGATGAGCCGGGTTGAACCACTCAGCCACCGGGCGATCTCCGAAAAAGTGCGCCAGACTTTCTTCGCTCCACAGTTCGGAGAGCAGGTTGCGCACGTCAAGCTCGTGGCCGGAGGCGAGAAGTATTTCTTTTTGTCGGGCATTTCCCTGGCAGCCCGGTTTTTCCCAAAAAGTGATCGTGGCCATAAGCCCTCCATTGTCATAAATAATATTGTTTGGCACTACACAAAATACCCACAAGGTCTCGTTTGTGGGTATTTTGTGTATATTGGAACAATGATGTTAAGTTTTATTTTCGCTTACGTGTTACCTCTTCCTGCTCGCCATAGGTGCGCACCGACGCCACCATTTTCCAATCGAAATAGGTGTTGATCGCATCACCCTGCTCTTCTTCCTCGGCTACCCGTAGGAACTCCTCACCTAGAAACAGAGTCGCTTCGGAATAGATCTTTCCTTCATTGATCTGAATCTTGATCCCTTTGCGTAATTTCCGCGACAGACTTCCGTGTACCGGCATCGATGCATACTCAAACACCTTTTCCCACACTGATTTCATGCGTTTCATATGTAGACTCCTTTTGCGGATATACCAGTCTGAGCCAAAAAAAAATGCCCGGTTACCGTTTCAGGGTATACCGAGCATCATTGCGTGGCCGACTGGTGTCGTTATGTGGGTAAAAAATAGACCAAACAGGTTGCCATTTCAAGAAGAAATTAAAATGAAACGTATTCTAAGTAAATGCAACTCATATAAATGAGTCGCAAAGTCAATAAGTGATGTTGGCTGGTCTGTGTATTATAACAATTAAAGAACAGATAACGCTGCGGTACGGCGTTGAATTCCACAGAGCACCGAAGCATTTCCAGTCTTCGAAGCTATTTTCAACACAATATTGTAGCTGCAAAAATACTAACATGAAACTAAAAGACCGAAGCTGGACCTGTCCAGAATGCGGTGCTGTACATGACCGCGAAATCAATGCCGCTACAAATCTACGTAGTTTGCGTGCTGACAACACGCTTAATACACTCTGGATAGCTAAAAGTCGTCAGGAGAAATCGTACGGGAGCTTTGCGAAATACATAAATCCCGGAAAAAAGCGGCTGCTGCAAAACAATCCGCCGTGATTTCTAAAGCCCAGAGTGTTACCGATACGGCCCAGGATAGTGTACTGCAGCCGGGTTCAGATATCCGCATGAACGATATAGGCGCGGCGACCAGGTTTCGACTAGAACGCACGGGCATAGTTGTTATATTGCTGAAGGCATCAGTTGCACTAAGGCCGTTCTGTCCTAAGGTTCCCAAACCTGGAAGAGCGTTATTTTTGTGATGCTAGGACGTCACTGCTTAATATTCCTTTAGCGACCTGGAGCAGTGTTTTGCGTTTGTCCATCGCTGACTTTTGCATAATGCGATATGCTTCAGCCTCAGACAATCTGCTCTTTTCCATCAAAAGCCCTTTAGCTTTTTCCATGACTTTGCGGTTCTCTATAAACTCACGCAAGTCTTCAATTTTTTCTTTCAGGTCTTCAACCTCTTCAACATGCTTCAGAGCAATTTCTATGGCCGGAAGAAGATCTTGTTGCCGAAGTGGTTTGGTTAAAAAAGCGGCAATTCCGCTTGCCGATGCACGCTTTACAGTTGCACTGTCACAGACGCCAGTAAGAAGCAAAATTGGGATTTTCAGCTTTTTTCTGATTTCGAGAGCTGCACTTATTCCGTCCATACCAGGCATGGATACATCCAAAATTGCCATATCAGGGAAGCTTGCCAAGGCCAGTTCTACAGCTTTTGCGCCGTCTCCGCATTCCAATATTTCATCAAAGCCAAGATCGACCAGTATGCTCTTCAGGCTCATCCTGATAAGCGGTTCGTCATCACAAATCAGTATGGATTTACTCATGGTGGTTTTCCTCTGTACCGAGGACCTAGCATGAGTCATGCCACTTGGGAGAAGCATCCTTTAACCATCTGGTTCGTTCCATCTGTTGCCCTCCTGGCAACAGTATAAAAACCTGACACATTCTACAACTCACTACATGCTTGTTAATTAATATTGCAAAAAAGCTGCGGAAGATGTATCTTTAATTAAAAGGACAAAAAAGGTCCCCTTAGTTTTTAATGCTCCACGAGTCAGAAGGTTGTAACCCGATTAAATTTTCACAGGAGATTCAAAGTGAGATCACATATATCGTTAGCCAGAATGATTGCACTCTTCTTCGTTACAGTATTGGCCGTAATCGGCTCATATTCGGAAAGCAATGCAACCACTGCCACTGCCAACTCGACGGCCACTGTTGTAACGCCCATAGCTATTACGAAAAATTTAGACATGTTGTTTGGCAAATTTATCGCTGGTACGGGTGGCTCTGTAGTATTGGGCACGGACGGCAGCCGCGCAGCAACCAGCGGTGTTATGCTCTTTACGCAGGGTTCCAGCCAGAATGCAGCATCCTTCGCCGTAAGCGGTGAGGGGAGCTATACCTATGGCATTACACTACCGCCCAACAATGTGTCTTTAAGCGATGGTGCGTCGCATACCATGACCGTTGGCAGCTTTGTCAGCAACCCTTCTGGTACCGGAATTCTTACTGCGGGAGCGCAGACACTTCTGGTCGGCGGAACCCTCACTGTCAGCAGTGCACAGGCTCCCGGAAACTATACGGGCAGCTTCAGCGTATCGGTTGACTATAACTAAGTTGAGTTAGGTGAGAATGGATCGGGTAGGAGGCGGAATTACTTTCGCCGTCCTCCCACACCACCGTGCGTAGTAGTATCAAATAATGTGATCCGATAATTTAACGATGATTGCGAGCGACCACCGGCACAGAATCCAATCTGATAGTTTATATTCGATTCTATGCCGGCGGTTTTAGTTTAATACGAGATGGTAACTACCAGCTGATCACTGTAACTACCTATAGATACGTTTTGCAGCGGATCAATCTTTCCGTAGATCGTTATTGGAGAATTATTTTTTTTAACGTTTGTAAAGTTAACGGTTAT
>CAIYDX010000411.1 GCA_903925005.1 uncultured Geobacteraceae bacterium | reverse complement strand
TATCAGTGCCACTGTCGGCCAAAACATCACTCTTAACGCCGGCAGCATCAGCACTAGCGGGGCTGTTAACCTGACCGCCGGCAAAGTGATCAACGAAGCTGGCGCCGGCATCATAAGCGGGGGCCTTCTGACCACGATCAGCGCGGGCGGCCAGACCCTCAACAATGCCAACACGGTAACCGGCTTCAACGCCACCAACGCCGGCGGCGACATTCAGCTGACCAACAACAGCGCCACATTGACGACAACCGGCATAAATCAGACAGCCGGCGGCAAAATAGTGATAGTGAACAGTGGCTCCATCAACGATACCGGGACGATCAACACTACGGGTAACATCACACTGACGGCCACGAGCGGCAGCATTACCGAGAGCGGTAGCGGTGCAATTACCAACGCTGCCCTGCTGACCACAAACAGCACCAGCGGGCAGACGCTGAATGGTGCCAATAATGTTGCATCCTTCTACGGCACCAACACCCTTGGAGGCGACGTCCAATTAAAGAACAGTGGCCTACTAACGATCACCGGCATCACCGAGGTGTCCGGCAGGTCGGTTAACGTCCAGAACAGTGGAGCGGTTACTATTACCGGCCTGATCAACTCGGGCTCTAATGGTACTGTCACGCTGGACACTCTGGGTGCCGGCAGTTTGAGCGGAGGAGCGGGTCTTGTTATTGCCGATAACATTAATCTTCAGACTTCAGGCAGCAGTTCCGGTTTGATCGGTGTATTGGATCACCCAATCAACACTGCAGGCAATAATGCCAATCTGAGCCTGGGAGGTGGGGCGCTTACCGGTGCATTCATCAACCATTTTGGAAATGTGGCATTGCAGCAGGTATCCTTCGCCGCAAATAGCAATAGTCCGCTACGTGTAGTCTCAACCGGAGGGCTTACGCTTGTGCCGGGTGTTGCTATCAATACCGGCAGCGCCGATCTTTTCCTGAAAAGCGGCGCTACACTGAGTACGGCAGCCAGTCTCTCAGCTGTTGCCGCCGACAACAGTGCCGGCGGTAACATAACCTTGCAAAGTGTTGGCGATATCACGATTGGTCACACGATAAACAGTAACAGCAAGGTAATTCTTGCCAGCAGTAACGGCAAAATCATCGAGACCGGCAGCGGTGCCATTATCAATGCCGCACAGCTGTCAACAAGCAGCAATGGCGGACAAACACTAAACGGTATCAACAAAGTGGCAAGCTTCGACAGTTCAAACGTCGGAAGTGGCGACATACAGCTGAACAACAGCAGGGCCACCTTGACAACTATTGGCATCAACGAGGCTGCCAACGGCAACATTGTGGTAGTGAACGACGGCAACATAAATTCCACCGGCGCGATAAGCACCACTGGCAATGTCACGTTGACCGCTAATGGCGGCACGATTACCGAAAACGGCTCAGGAGCCGTAATCACTGCCGCGCTGTTGACCACGAGCAGCAGTGGCGGGCAGACGCTGAACGGCGCCAACACGGTGTCCGGCTTCAACGCCACAAACGTCGGCGGTGGCGACATTCAACTGACCAACAAGGGCATACTAACAATTACCGGCATCAACGAGACAGCCGGCGGTAACATAGTAGTCGTGAACACTGGCGACATCAGCGACACCGGCGTGATCAACACCACCGGCAATGTTACTCTGACCGCCGTAGGAGGCGCCATATCCGAGAGCGGTGCCGGCGCAATCACTAACTCTGCCCTGTTGACTACGAACAGTAAAACCGGCCAGACGCTGGCTGGAACTAACAGTGTGGCAAGTTTCAACGGCAATAACGACGGCAGCGGCGATATCCAGCTGGTCAACGCTGCTGGTCTACTTACGATTGCCGGCGTTTCGGAGACAGTTGGCGGAACGTTGACCATACGGAACACTGGAGCTGTTCTGCTAAATGGCGGCCTTAACACCGGTACCGGCGGGACAGTCGTGCTGGACACTCTTGGAGTCGGCGGCATAAGCGGGGCTGGATTGGTCACGGCGGACACCATTAATCTTCAGACCGCGCCTGGCAGTTCAGGGGCGGTAGGTACGTCAAGCCAATCCATCCAAACCAAGGGCACGACCACTCTCTCGATGGGACAAGGGGCCACACTAGCCGGTGCTTTCATAAACCATACGGGTGGGTTGACGTTGCAGTCATTAAGTCTTGCGGCCAACAGCCCGCTCAGCGTAGTGTCGTCAGGCGCCCTTGCGCTGCCGAATTCTACTATTAATACCGGCAGTGCCGATCTTTTCCTGCAGAGCGGCTCTGCGTTGAAGACTGCCGCCATTATTGGCGATAGCAGCGCCACCGGCAACATAACCATGAAAAGTTCAGGAAATATTACCGTTGACAACAATATCAGCACAAATGGTAAAGTAGACTTGGCAGCTACCGGCGGAAATATAATCGGTAACGGTACGATAAGCGGGGGCGCATTGGCGTTGAAAGCGGAGGTTGTCGGCAGCCGTTATGCCCCAATCAATATCATTACGAATGATCTTTCCGTTAAGACTTTTGCCAATTCAGGAATAACTGCTTACCTGGCAAGTTCTTCGGGATTCAAGGGTGGTAACCTGCAAGGTGTCAGGGGGCTTGCTCAGTTCAATGGGGCTATTGTCGGTGGCGATTTGTTTAACGATTATATTGATGCATTAAGGTCCGAATCCTCAACTACGGCCTTGGCTGCCAATTCGGTTCAGACGGAAAAATTGATGCAGAACATGATGCAGCTGGCAAGCTTCGAAGAATTTTTCGTAGTTGCTCCCAAAGAAACGATATTAGAGGTCGAAGAGATCGGCACAGAGGTGCCTGCATTCGAATTTATGCGAGGGGTATTGCCCAGCGGGTCGTCGTACATAAACCTCGAAGAGAAGAAAAAATAAAATTATCAAGGCAGCAAAGGATGGCAACTTAATAATGGCAACCAGTAACATTGGGCATACTATGAAAAGAGCTTTGGTGCCGGTTCTGGCGGCTACGCTTTCAGTTCTGCTCGTAACCCATTCTGTTGCGGAAGAGACGCGCGGTCTTTCCAGGCAATCTAAAGCTGCACCTGTCCAGTCGACTAATCTTGGTAAATACCACGCTGTGCTGATAGGGGTCGACAACTATGTATCGATCAACAAGTTAAAGACCCCTGTAAAAGATGTCGAAGCACTTGCGGAAGTGCTGAAAACACAGTATGGGTTCGATGATATTACACTATTGACCGACAAGACCGCCGACAAACCGACCGCCTCGAATATTTTCAGATTGATGAAAGAAAAGGCGTCCAAGCTCACGGAAAATGACAACCTCCTTATATATTATGCCGGACATGGCGAAGTCGACAGTATAACCGAGGAAGGGTACTGGATCCCCATCGAAGGAAAGAGGGACGATACAACTTCATGGATTCCGCATTCACAGATCAGGGCCCTGCTTGAAACTAAAAACGTCAAGGTCAAAAATTTTATCCTGGTTGTCGACAGTTGTTACAGTGGCAAAATGCTTTCACGCAGCATACCGACCACATTCTCCGGCGAGAAGGAATCCTATGCCCTCAACCAGAAACTGTTTGAGAAGGCGGCTAAAAAATCCAGAGAGGTAATAACGTCCGGTGGTACGGAACCGGTTGCCGATGCGGTTGCCGGCAGCGACCACAGCCTGTTTGCCCATTACCTCTTGCAGGCCCTGAAAGATAACCAGCGTAAATATATCGATATGGGCACTCTATTCGACGAACAGATCCGCCCTAAGGTCAATAAAATGGGGAGGCAAAGCCCTGAAAGATCACGAGTGCGCAGTGCGATTGACGAGGAGGGCGTTTTTGTTTTATCAAAAATCGGTCTGAAGGAGAGTCCCCTGCCGGTTGACCCGAATTCCGAAATAGAAGTTCTGAACCGGAAGATTGCAGCTCTGACGGACCTGAATAAAACGCTTCTGGCGAAAGGGGCGGATAGCGCCAAAAATGCGGCTGAAGCGAAAGCGGCTGAAGCGAGAGCCAATATTGCCTTAAAGCAGAAAATGGAATTGGAAAAAAAGTTAAAGGACGGCAACGGCGTAAAATTACAGCAGGGAGAGGATATAAAGAGTGCCGATCGCGTGAAATCAAGCACTCCCTCCGTACCAAGTGATGGGAGGTTTGTCGTTATCGGTGATGTGGTTTTTGACAAAAAGACCAATTTGATGTGGTTGCAAAATGCCAATATAACGAACAGCGGCAAGGAATATGATGACTCCGAGAGTTATGTAAGCGGTCTGTCTTACGCAGGGTATAACGATTGGCATATACCGACTAAGAATGATTGGAGAAGTTTATTGCCTGAAAACATGAAAGGAATAGATAACGCGCTTCCCGAACATCCATTCAATAATGTGTTTAAAGCCGGTCAATACTGGGTGGCGACATCTTTTATAGATACTTTGGGTATAAATCTCGGCAATGGCAGCACAACAAGACTGAATAAGAAAAAAATAGGGTACTTATGGCCGGTCAGATATTCCTCTCCAGATGAAATTGCAAAGCTTAAATCCGCTTCGTCCAAGAAATGAGTTCGGATGGCTTAATGCTTGCCGGAGATAAGAAAGTTTTAAAGTTATAGGCTTTAGTTCCCAAGTCAGAATGTGGGAACTAAAGCCTATAGAAAAGTTGATTGAATTAAATGTTGGTTAGTTGATGGTGGCAACGGCATGGGCTCCGGCAGATTCTTACCGATTCGAGATGGCCACCTTTGCCGAACTTAGGTAGTCATTGCCGTTCATCATTGTCTGTTGCAGGATTTTAGCGTTCTCCGGAGTTATGACCACCATGTTTTCCTTGGTGACCTCGGCTACGGACATGATCAGCAGGTTATCTCCCAGGTCGGCGATCTTCGCAGCCTGATTAAGTGTGTCGGCGTAGCGCACTGTGCCGTAGGAACGAACCACGGAGGGCATGACGTTTTTTACGCAGTACACGGTCGCCAGCCGATCGCCGGTTTTGACCGCCACTATCGGCAGCATTTCGCGTTCGAAAGTTTGCCCTTCGAGATTGAGAACCAGGCCGGTGACCTTCCTGCTGGCGTCATAGGTTGCCGTTGTTTTGCCGCGCTTCGGAGCGGGTTGTTGGACGCCGCCAGGTAACGGCTCATTCATGGAAAGGGTTTCAGTTGGCGCGTAAGGCGGCGGTGCCAGTTGGTCCACGTTGAGGGCGCTCGCCAGTCCGGTCCCCTTGCAGCCATTCATCTCTCCGCTCAGACAGATGCGCATTTCGACTCTGGCATTCGGAAACCCGCCTTCCCACTCCACCTTGGAAGAGTAAGTAACAGCCCCTCTGACGATACCTTCAACACTGGAATTGATTTTTTCCTCCACAAAGGCCATGTTTTCCACGGTAGTAGTCGAGTTGATTTTTACCCCTTTAATAGTTTCCAGTAGCGAGCGTTGTGCAGACAACTCTGCGGCTCTGACCGCGTTAGCCTTGTCGATCGCCTTATTGCCAGTCGGCTTTGCCGACCCGACACCAATTCCTGAAACATACCCACCTGTCCAGACGATCGAGCCTTTGGGCGTGTCAGCCAGTACTGATGATGAAACTACGCTGATGGCTGCCGCTATCAAGATTGTCTGCTGTAAAAAGTTGATGCGCATTTCTTACCCCCTTGTATGTATTTCAGTTTACTGAAGAATATAGGTCCATTAAAGAGTTGAACGATATTTGCCAAGCCTGACTGTATATTTTTTACATATAAACATCAATTAAAAGTTTAGTATAAAATCTTTCTTAAACAGCCTCAATGCAAACCAGACTGATTATATAGCTCCAACGCTGGACATATGATATGCTCACGACATCAAGATAAACTACTGTAGACAAAAGGCGAAATATGTCAGCAAAAGTCAAAGTATTATCAATTGTGGTTGTTGCCTTTATCGCCGCTAAATCGGTTAACGCATCTGCTATTGAACTGCCAAACATGAAACTGATTACGGACGAAGACAAATTCTATTTCGGGACCAGACTGGATAAAGAACAGACAGAGAAGCTTCAGCAGGTAATCAATCACAGGAAAATGAGCAAGCTGCCTTGCGAGAAGGTTGAAGAGATTCATAGAACTCTTAAATTCCTTAAAGAGGTAACCCCGATTTTTCAAGAGGCCAAATCCAGCGCTGACATCAGCGCCTATGCCCGAAAATATTCCGCGGCGTTAGCCAAGGAACTTGCCGGCACAAGCAAGGCGCTTAACGAGATTCTGCCGCACTATAAGGAAGCTTGCACTGTCGGAACCACCAGTTTGACAGAAGCTGGATTACGACCTGACTGAGTAGCGTTTCTGGCCGCTGGTTCGCCGTTTTTTTACTTAACGCAGATGGAGAGCTGCATTCATGTTCGATCTGGATCGAAATATTATTCTGCTGTTTACCACCCGCACCCTCAGGCTTTTTGCGTACGGTTTTCTCTCCGTCGTGCTTGCACTCTATCTCTCGGAATCCGGTCTTGACGATGTTCTTATGGGAGTGCTGTTCTCGTTAACGCTTGTCGGAGATGCGGGAATCTCGTTTCTGCTTACCACCACCGCGGATCGATTCGGCCGTAAGAAGACGCTTGTCATCGGCGCCATACTCATGATGGCTGCCGGCGTGGTTTTCATAATGACAAGCAATCCGCTGTTTCTCATTATTGCTGCAATCATAGGGGTAATCAGCCCGAGCGGTAACGAAATAGGGCCATTTCTCCCCGTCGAACAGGCGATGCTTTCCCAACTGGTTACAAAAGATCAGCGGACCGGTGTCTTTGCCTGGTATAATCTGATCGGGTCATTTTCCACGGCATTCGGTGCGCTTGCAGGCGGATTTCTGGCTAAGCTGCTGCAAAGTCACGGTATGAGTCCGCTCGATTCCTATAGGGTTGTCCTGCTTGGCTATGCAATTATCGGAGGGATCCTGGCGCTTGTTTTTACAAGGCTTTCAGGGGCATGCGAAGCCGCTCACTCCGCATACTCCCGCGCCCCGCGAACCCGCATGGGGCTGCATAAGTCTCGTGGCGTTATAGTCAAGCTCTCAATGCTCTTTTCACTTGATGCGTTTGCGGGTGGTTTTGTACTGCAGAGCTTTATGGCGTACTGGTTTCACGTCCGTTTCGGGGCGGACGAGGCTGCATTGGGCAGTATATTTTTCGGAGCCAATCTGCTCGCCGGAGTTTCAGCTCTGCTTGCCGTGCCGCTGGCAAAAAAAATCGGACTCATCCGAACCATGGTATTTACCCATCTGCCGTCGAATATACTTCTGATACTTGTTCCGCTCATGCCGAGTTATGCGCTGGCGATCAGCATGCTGCTGTTACGCTTCAGTATCTCGCAGATGGACGTGCCGACTCGTCAGGCCTATACCATGGCCGTGGTTGATCCGGATGAACGCTCCGCCGCCGCAGGCATAACCGGTATTGCCCGCTCGATTGGCGCGTCGCTCTCTCCGGCCGTTGCCGGCGTCCTGTTTACAGTTTTTCTGGGTAGTCCATTTATTATTGCAGGAGGCCTTAAGATTCTGTATGATATTATTCTATATAGAAATTTTAAGGCATCAAGCGTTTCCGATGAGTTGTAATCCCGATACCGATATCAGGTCAAGGTGCTTTTTATCTGGTTAGCTATGAGCTGGCCAACTCCTCGAAATTCTCCCCGCTCGGATTTTATCATGAAAAAATGAGTCGGCAATCTGGTATTTGTTGTAATATTGCGCTATTGTGTCCCATATTTCTAAATCATGCAGGAATCTGTTGCCGGTACTGCGAAGTCACCGTAAGCAACATTGGTCAATAAAATGTCCGATCATTCTCAAATCAGTGATTATTGCCGCTACTTCAGCCTGAGACAGAAGGTCTATCTGGTCAATATGTCGGCGGAGCGCGACAGGGATCTCTACGAGTCGCTGAGCGGGGTTGTTACCTCCAGCGGTATGGATTCGCTTGAGTTGATGATCACCCACGGCGGACACGGTACGCATGACGACGAGGTTGGGAAAGCAACATACAAGCTGACAAGTGAAGCTTTAGGGGGCGGAATCCAGGTGCTGGCCGACCTGACCGGTATCGTCGCCGATAATATATTTCAATTTCGTATGCATGGCACACTTGAGCTTTTTCAGCGCCGCTCCGACTCTCGCGTCGATTTATCCACACCAATCTTCCAGCTGCGCAGAAACTTTCGTCTCGAATTGTTTAAAAAAGAGTGGAAGCGAGTCATGGATCATCTGAGTAACAATAATGCCCTGCCCGGGCTTGTTCTTAAGGAGACCATGGTCAACCTGAGTGCCGGCGGAATTGGCCTTACGGTTGAAGCAAGCAACCGTCCGACGTCGCTCTCCATGTTTTTTATCGCACTTGATGAAGGGCTGCCTGTCTGTGCCCTGGCGGAGACCGCCTGGGAACAGAAGGTGGAGGATGGACTTCGCTGCGGATTCCGCTTTATTCATATCCTTAAGGCGGATCAGGAACGTATCAATAACTATGTCAGCGAGTTGGTCCGGAAAAGCGGTGGGACACCTTTGGACTACAAGCGCAATTGGGTGCTGGTGGACCAGATGGTGGCGGACGCCCGCAAACCGCGATGAATTTTGTTGGCAACCGGTGGAGATAAAAACGGGGAAGGCAGATGCCTTCCCCATGAAATCATAAACAGCAGTATATTAAAAACTAGTGGAGGGGTTGGATGACTGGCTGAGACAGTACAATGAAGAAACAGCCCAGGCCGGCTATAGAAATATGGGTAAGTGCCCCATGGAGATGATTATGAAATATCTGGAACCTGTACGGAATGAAGGTTATCAGATTACGGAGGAGGTGTAGACTTTGTTGTGAGGAAAATTCCGAGAAACCGGTTTACAGCTTGCCGGCAGATGTGATCTCCATGTACAATAGGGTAAATATAACATGCCAAAAGGGAACAAACGATGAGATCACGAGGCCCACGAACAGTCGTTCTTCCGAGTGCCGAAGAGGCTGCTGCCCTCCTTAAAAAAATGCGCGGAGAAACTGAAAATAATTCCAACTACCGGACAAAATCGCTAAAAATCCATGGCCCGATCTGCGCCAAATGCGGTCGCGAATTCGATCAGGCCAGCCTCAATCTCCTAACCGTTCATCACAAGGACGGTAATCACCACAACAACCCGCCCGATGGTTCAAACTGGGAAAATCTCTGTGTCCACTGCCATGACGATGAACATTCGCGCGGAGTGCTGGGGGAGTACTTCTCGAAGATTACCTGAAGTTCAGATAGATCAGCCGTCCGACCAGCAGAAGCACCATAGTGATGAACACCGGCCTGATAAAAGCGGTGCCTTGTTTGATGACCAGCTTTGATCCGACCCGCGCTCCCAAAAACTGGCCGATCCCCATCACAATCCCCTCCGTAAAACGAACCTGGCCGACCGAAAGAAAGAAAGTTAGCGCCACAAAGTTGCTGGTAAAGTTCATGATCTTGGTGGTGGCGGTGGCTCGCAGCATCGAACAGCCGAGCAGCATCATCAGCGCCATTGTCCAGAATGAACCGGTGCCCGGCCCGAAGAATCCGTCATAAAAGCCGATGCTAAGTCCGAACAACAGATAGAACATTCCGGAGTTCATCCGGGCGTGCGAATCCTCTGCCCCCAGGCGTGGCGACAGCAGCGTATAGACGGCAATCGCTGCCTGCAGCCAGGGAATCAGTTGCTTCAGGAATGTTGCGTCGAGTAGTTGCACCGCACTGACACCGAGCGCCGCGCCTATGGCTGTCCAGAGGATGCCGGTCCGGCAGTCGCTCATTTTTACGGTGCCTGCCCGGACAAAATGGAGCATGGCGCTGCCAGAACCGAAGGTTGACTGGAGTTTATTCGTGCCGAGCGCGATCTGGGGCGGAAGCCCGATACTCATCAGGACCGGGACGGTTATCAGTCCGCCGCCGCCTGCGATGGAGTCGATCAAGCCTGCTATAAAGGCGGCTCCGAAGAGTAGTGGAAAAAGGAATTCAGAAGGCACAGGCTCAGATCGCCCTGTTCCATGAGAGGCGCCCTTCCAGCCAGCGCGAGAGGCTGGTGAAGGCAAAACAGAGGATGAAATAGACTATTGCGATGAAGGCGAATATCTCGGTCGGGAAGGCCATGGTGCGGTTGTTGATCTGGGTGGCGACGTGGGTCAACTCCGATACGCCGACGATGAACGCCAGTGACGTGTCCTTGATCAACGACACAAATTGGTTGACGAATGACGGGATCATGTTGCGCAGCCCCTGCGGGAGAACAATATAGCGCATGACCTGCCAGGATGTGAGGCCGGTGGAGAGCGCGGCCTCGGTCTGTCCTTTCGGGATGCCTTCAATGCCCGCGACGACGATGCGTGACATGTAGGCCGACGTGAAGAGGGAGAGCGCCATGATGACGGTATTATTTTCAGCGACCTTGCCGAACAGGGCCGGCATCAGAAAATACATCCAGAAGATCACCATCAGGAGCGGCACGCCGCGCACCAGATTTATGAAGGCGAGGGCCGGATAGCGCACAACCGGGAAACGGGAGATACTGAGGAGTCCAAGAAGCAAACCGCCGAAAAAAGATAGGATGCAGGAGACCACAGCCAGATACAGCGTCAGTCCGACACCGCCGAGCGGCCCATGGGGAAAGCGGCCGATCATGAAGTAGGTGAAGTTGTCGGAGATGACCGAAAAATTGAAGAACTGTTCCATATCAGGCGGCCTTGTGGACGTTAAGGACTTTTTCGTTATAAAGATTGACCAGAGCGGTTATGACGAGCGATAGCGCCAGGTAGACGGCCGTTGCGGCGGTAAAAGCCTCAAAACCCTTGAAGGTGTAGCTTTCGACCTGCCGGGCCTGGTAGGTCAACTCCATGACGCCGATAGTCATCGCCAGCGACGAGTTCTTGGCCAGATTGAGAAACTGGTTGACCAGCGGCGGAATGGTGAGCCGTATTGCCTGCGGCAGGATGATGTACTGCATCGAGCGGAGATAGGAGAAACCGGCGCTGCGGGCGGCTTCCATCTGTTCTTTCGGGATCGAGAGGACTCCGGAGCGAATATCTTCAGCGATAAAGGCCGAGGTGTAGATGGTCAGGGCGATAAGGGCGGCGGCAAATTCGAAGCCGGTTTCATTGAGCCAGTCATTAACGACGGCAGGGAGGAATTTGTAGGAGCCGAAATACCAGAAGAATATCTGCACCAGCAGCGGGGTGTTGCGGGTGAATTCCAGAAAGGCGCACGCCGCCCAGCGTACCGGGTTGAAGCGGCTCATACGCATCACCGCAACGATCAGTCCGAGGAGAAATGACATCACGATTCCGGTAGATGAAAGGATCAGGGTGATTTTAAGACCCGAAACCAGCCAATCGAAATATTTCCCCGAAAGGATTATGGACCAGTCGAATTGGTAGTTGAGCATGTGAAACCTTTTGAGGGTCAAGGGTCCAGGGTCCAGAAAAGGTTTTTGATCTTACTTGACCCTTGACCCTGGCCCCTTGACCCTTACTTATCCGACGTTATCTTAAAGTTCCGTTTCTGGTGAAAGTCGCTTTTGGGACCGAACCACTTATCGAAGATCCTGGCCGCTTCGCCATTTTTCTCCATCTCCAGGAGAGTCTTGTTGACGAACTCCACAAATTTCTTGTCCCCTTTCCGCATACCGAGGCCGTAAGGTTCGTCGGCAATATAGAGGTCAGTCACCTCGAACTGATCCTTCCGGAGAGCTTTTGACTTCAACCCCAACAGAATATGGTCATCCGTGGTGACCGCCTGTACCTTCCCCTGCTGGAGAGCGAGGAACGCTTGCGGGTAATCGTCAAAGGAAAGCACGGTGGCGGTCGGAATCGCCTTTTTTACATTTTGCTCCGAAGTGGAACCCTTGGCGGTTCCGATGCGCTTTCCTGCCAGATCCTTCAGGCTTTTCACGGTTCCTTTTTTGATCAGGAATCGCTGATACGTCATGAAATACGTATTGCTGAAATCAATCACTTTTGCCCGGTCGGCATTTTTTGTCATCGTTGCCGCAATGATGTCGATGTTGCCTTCCTGAAGCATCGGCATGCGGGTGGAGGAAACTACCGGCTTCAGTTCAAGCGCGACCCCCATTCTCTTTGCGATGACCGCCAGAACATCGACGTCATAGCCGATCAGCTTGCGGGTTTTTTCATCGACATATCCAAACGGCGGGGTCGAGTCCTTTACGCCGCCGACCAGCACCCCCTTTTTCTTCGCGTTTGCAAGTGTATCCCCTGCCAGAGCGGCCTTGGCGGTGAATGTGGCCAGTACCATGATCATGAACAGCGTTACCATTTTTTTCATTGTGCTTCTTCCTTTGTGCTGTGGTCAGAATTATCCGGAAACGGAGTCAGGGTGATTCAACCTGCATCGGCGTCAAAAGCTGGCGCAGGAACTGCTTGGCACGTGCATGCACCGGCCGCAGAAAAAAATCTTCAGGTGGCGCCTCTTCCAATATTACCCCGTCCGCCATGAATGCCACACGATGCGCGACTTCCCGGGCAAAACCCATCTCGTGCGTTACCACAACCATGGTCATGCCGGAGAGCGCCAGGTCTTTCATGACCGCCAGCACTTCGCCGATCATTTCCGGGTCGAGGGCCGAGGTCGGTTCGTCGAACAGCATGATGCGGGGTTTCATCGCCAGCGCCCGGGCAATGGCAACTCGCTGCTGCTGGCCGCCGGAGAGCTGCGCAGGGTACGCATCCCGCTTTTCGGCAAGCCCGACTCTGGCAAGCAGTGCCATTGCCTGCTCTTCGGCCTCTTTTTTCGGAATATTGCGGATTTTGATGGGAGCCAGCGTGATATTACCGATGACCGACAGGTGTGGATACAGATTGAACTGCTGGAAGACGAAGCCGACTTCCGCCCGCAGCTTGTTGATATCGGTCTTTTTGTCGGAGAGATCCATACCGTCCACAATCAGCGAACCTTCGTTGATCGGTTCCAGCCGATTGATGGCGCGGATCAGGGTTGACTTGCCGGAACCTGAAGGGCCGCATACCACCAGTACCTCGCCGGGAGTGACATGCAGGTTGATGTCGTTAAGTACGTGCAGGCTTTTGAACCACTTATGCACGCCTGTGAATGTAATCATGTCCGCGCTCCCTTGCTGCAGATAAGTAGATGTTGGCGGCGATTCTTTACGCCACGGCAAGCGGGAGAGGTAAGAGTCATTGCTTTCTGTCGGGCCAGTAGCTGCCTCCGGTAAGTGTGGCGGTTATACTTCCCACAGTAACCTTTGATTTCATCTGAACCGGAATCCGGCGGTCATCGTCTGTCAGCCAGATGAACATATCCCCGGTCCTGGCGAAAATTCCTTCCGATTTCAAGAGCGGGTGAATGACTATGGTATTGAATCGCCCCATTGGGGTGTTGATTTGTTCCCGCCGCAGCACCTTAACCTCGGTGTTCCAGAGCCGATTGCAGTCGTAGATATCGATGAAATATGATGTGCCGACCTGCAGGGGTATCGTGCGGAAGTAAATAAAGCTGGAAAGGGTGTCGTAGGTCCGTTTGGTAATAGCCTGAGTTTTCTCTTCCTTGTTGCGGTGGTCAATTGTAGTGACTTCCAGCTTCTGGAGATCGAACCGGGCTTCGCGGTTGGTTATAGTCCTCCCTTCATGTTTTCGCTCCTGATACAGACGCGGGGAGCCGATGTTATGCGGAAGAGTGCTTGAAATCAAAAATGATTCAATCCGGTCCTCGACAGGAAAAAAGAATTGTAGCCAGTCTGCTGACCGGGCGGTTGAAACGATATGGATATCCGTACCATTCTGTTTGATTTCCTGGACGGCATGACCGGCAGTGATGCCGGTATAGGAAAGTTCGAACTCCAACCGCTCCGGAAGCTGGAATGCGGCAGCGGTGGTGGCTAAGCCGGGGAGGAACACCGCTGCCATCAGGAATAATGCTATGCATACGAACTGTTTTCCCAGAATGCACCTCTTTTGTCAGTGCGAGTAGCGAGTTGCAAGTAGCGAGTTGCAAGTAGCCAAGCCTTTGCCACTCGCCACTAGCTACTTGCAACTAGCCATATACTACGCCCGTCCGACAGCCTGTGATTGTTCAAACTCGGTGCGGGCCTTATGCATCTCTTCGACTTCCCGCAGTTTGTCACCCATCCAGGCATGGAAAACCTTGGCATTTTCGTAACTCATCACAACGCCTGTATCGATGAATCGAACCATACTGGCGGCCAGATCTTTCGGCTCGACTCCGGTTTCGCGGCCGATCGCCCCCTCTGGAGTAATTTCATGGGTAATGGCGTCCGGCAGCGGTTGACGTTCCAGATAAAAATTTATTACCATTTCGCCACGTGGGGAAAAGCCCCCCTGGGCGCCATTGACGTAGGAAGGGTTATAAGCGTAATTGAATACATACTTGAACGTTAATTCCGGTTTCTTGCTGCTCATCGGTTTCTTCTCCTTGGATCTGCTGAAAATGATAAGAGTCGCGACTCTTTACGAGTATCTACTTCCTACCATAATCGGAAGGGCAAGGAAAAGAGTTTCTTGCATATCCGGGCGACCGACCGGGTAAATCTTGACTTTTTGTCTGCATACCTGCTATTCCTATCCAGTTAAACACGAGGCAAGGAGTTGTAATGAAACCGCTTTTTTTAAACCCACCAACATTTGAGGATTTTGACGGCGGCGCCGGCGCCCGCTATCAGGCATCCCGTGAAGTGACTTCCTTCTGGTATCCGACCTGGCTCTGCTTTCCCGCCGGCATGATCGAGGGGAGCCGCGTTGTCGATGCTCCCGTACAGAAATTCGATCTGGAGCAGTGCCTGGCCATTGCGCTGGATTTCGATATGGTGGTGATGTACACCTCCACGCCGACGTTGCGGATTGATATCGAGACCGCCCGCCGCATCAAGGAGCTCAAGCCGGGTATCGTGACAGTGCTGACCGGTCCGCATGTCTCTATTCTGCCGGAAGAGTCGCTTCGGGCCGGAAAAGGGATTATCGATATCGTTTGTCGCGGCGAGTTCGATTATACCACCAAAGAGCTCTGCGAAGGGCGCGAGTGGAACCGGGTGGACGGCATCAGCTTCTTAAAAGATGGCCAGGTCGTGCATACCCCCGACCGCCCTCCGATCACCGATCTGGACGCGCTCCCTTTTGTGGCGCCGATTTACAAACGGGATCTGCCGATTTCGGAATACGTCATCCCGCATTTCAAGAATCCGTACGTTTCGATCTATTCCAGTCGCGGTTGCCCCTCCCACTGCATCTACTGCCTCTGGCCGCAGACATTTTCCGGTCGAACTATGCGGGTCCGCTCTCCACAGAATGTGTATGAGGAGATCAAATGGATCGTGGACAATATTCCCGAAATGAAAGAGCTCTCTTTCGACGACGACACCTTTACCGCAAACCGGCAACATGCCCGTGACATTGCCGGCCTGATCAAACCGCTCGGCATCTCCTGGGCGATCAATGCCCGCGCCAATACCGATTACGAAACGCTGAAAGCGCTGCGTGAAGCAGGTTTGCGACATGTGGTAGTCGGTTTTGAAAGCGGCAACGACCAGATCCTGAAGAATATCAAGAAGGGGGTCACGGTTGCCCAGGCGGTTCAATTTGCCAAAGATTGCAAAAAACTGGGGCTGTCGATCCATGGCGCGTTCATTATGGGATTGCCGGGCGAGACCAAAGACACCATCCGTCAGACGATTGAATTTGCCAAGCAGCTCGACTTGAATTCGATTCAGGCGTCTCTGGCTTCGCCCTATCCAGGGACCGAGTTTTTTGAACTCTGCAAGAAAAACGGCTGGATTTCTTCCGGTGATTTTATCGATGACAGCGGCCATCAGAAATGTGTCATCAATTATCCAAACCTCTCCAACACGGAAATATTCAACTCGGTCGAAGAGTTCTACAACAAATTCTATTTCCGTCCCAAGTATATCGCCCGCAGCATCGGCAGGATGTTGATCGATGGCGATGAGAGGCGGAAGCTTCTGAAGGAAGGGAAGCAGTATTTACAGTACATGCGGAAACGCAAGGAATCTTGTGAAAAGAACTGATCTGCAATAGAACGCGGATGACGCGGATCGAGCGGATTAACGCGGATTTTGAATCTATTTTATGCTTTGATTTATCCGCGAAAATCCGCCCAAATCCGGCTTGTTCCGCGTTCTATTGCCTTTGATTTCCTTCTGTTTGGGGCCGGATTGTCCGGTTTAGGATGTTATGAAACAGCTGATTATCACTTCCGACGATTTCGGGCTTTCGAGTGGCGTCAACCGGGCCGTTGAGACGGCCTGGCGAGATGGTCTTCTGACCTGCGCTTCGATAATGCCTGGCGCTGCGGCCTTTGACGAGGCTGTCAGAATTGCCCGGCGTAATCCCGCACTTCAGATCGGACTGCACCTGACGCTCGTGCAGGGGCGGGCGGTGCTGCCGCCGTCCGAACTGCCCGACCTGGTGGATGCCGACGGGAATTTCTCCGATAATCCGGTTGCGTCGGGATTCAGGTATTTTATTGACCGTGGCCTTTACTGTCAGTTGAAACGAGAGATCGAGGCGCAAATCGTACGAGTTCTCGATTCCGGAATTCTGCTTACGCACATCGACGGCCACCTGAACATTCATCTGCACCCGACGGTGTTCAGGATTCTGACGGAATTGATGCCGCGTTACGGAATCACCACGTTTCGCATGGCTCGGGAGCGGCTTATCCATAACCTGCGCTTTGACCGGAAGCGGAAATTCGGCAAGACTCTTGAAAGTATAATCTTCGGCGCCCTGACGGATCATGCCCGGCCGGAACTGGACCGGTTGGGGATTAAGTACGCCTCGGAGGTCAAAGGGGTGCTTAATTCCGGACGAATGACCGAGAAGTATATCCTTGGTATCATCGACGGAGTTCAGAACGGTCTGACGGAAATCTATTTTCACCCAGGTATGTTGCCGGATGCCGAGATCAGCCGTCGTATGCCCGATTATCGCCATCAGGAAGAGTTGGCCGCCATTACCAGTCCGCTCGTCAGGCAGCGGCTGCAAGAGTTGCAGATACAGCTACAAAACTACCGTGGAGAGATAAAATGCTGAAGACGCTGGTCGTCATGCTGATAGCAATAACCGCCGGAGCGGTCGGTGACATCTTTCTGACGCAGGGGATGAAGAGCGCCGGCGATATCTCGGCCATGAATCTGCGGCAGATCATCGCCACGGTATTGGGAGCCTTGACCAATTGGCGGCTGATACTCGGTACGGCAATGCAGGCGGTGTATTTTGGCCTCTGGCTGGCGGTATTGTCGTGGGAGGATCTTTCCGTTGCCTTGCCTCTTCAGGCGCTCAGCTATCTGGTGGTTGCCTTTCTGGCGCAGTGGTATCTTGGCGAACAGGTCGGCGGCATGCGCTGGGCCGGTATCTGCCTGATCTGTGCCGGTGTCGCCCTGGTGACCAGAAGCAGTGTTATTCAGTAATTATTGGAGGGGAACGATATGTTGAATATACGTAAAATTGCCTTTATCGGCGGCGGCAATATGGCCGAAGCGATCATTCGTGGTCTGTTGCGTGGGGATGTCGGTGTCGGAATCTGCGTGGCGGAAATCAGCCCTAAACGGCGGGACGAGCTTATCTCGAAATTTCCTGACGTACTTGTTGTCGGTAATGCGGCGGAAGCGGCCGAGTGGGGCGAGGTCGTTATTCTGGCGATTAAACCGCAACAGGCGGAAGGCGTTCTTGACCAGATCGAGTCGGTAATTACCCCTGAAAAACTGGTGATTTCAATCATGGCCGGCATACCGAGCGCCAAAATTGAAGCCAATCTGGTTCCGGGGTGCCGGGTCATCCGGGCGATGCCCAATACGCCGGCGTTGATCAGTGCCGGAGCAACCGCCGTCTGCTCGGGCCGCAAAGCCTCTTCCGACGACCTGGATCTTGCCATGCAGATATTTGCTATGGTCGGGATAGCCGTCTCCGTGGAAGAAAAACTGATGGACGCCGTCACCGGGCTTTCCGGCAGTGGCCCGGCCTACGTATTTACCTTTATCGAGGCGCTGGCCGATGCCGGCGTCAAGAACGGCCTGCCGCGTGACGTTGCGGCGCTGTTGGCTGCCCAGACGGTACTCGGCTCGGCCCGGATGGTTGTCGAAACCGGCGAACATCCGACATTGCTGAAGGAAAAGGTGACATCGCCGGGGGGGACTACCATCGCGGCTCTGCACGCCCTTGAAAACGGAAGTTTTCGCGGCGTTGTCATGGATGCCGTCGAAGCTGCCTGCAACAAATCGAAGGAGCTGGCCGGAAAATAATCTTATGGTATAATTAGCATTGTGGTTGAGCAAATCCGGACACATCGGGAGGTATCATGTTTGAATCCGCCGAACTGGGTCATAAGATTAGCAAAGAGGTCTGGAAGACGGAAATACCCGGATTGCGCGAGGGGCTGCTGGATGCCCAGCTTGATCTGTTCCAGGCGAAGAAATTTCCGGTGATCATTCTGGTGGCCGGCGTCGATTGTGCCGGCAAGGGGGAAACGGTCAACCTGCTCAACGAGTGGATGGACCCCCGTCATATCGAAACCCATGCCTTGCGCGACCTGACCGATGAGGAGCTGGAACGCCCCCAGATGTGGCGCTACTGGCGGGTGCTTCCCCCCAGAGGCAAAGTCGGCGTCTTCATCGGCACCTGGTATTCAGCGCCGCTGGTCGAAAATGTCTATGGCACGATCAAGAACGCCGAGCTGGATCAGCGGCTGGAACGGATCATCCGCTTCGAAAAAATGCTCTGCGACGAGGGGGCACTGGTTCTTAAATTCTGGCTGCACCTCTCCAGGGATGAACAGAAAAAACGTCTCAAACTTCTGGAAAAAGACCCGAAAACCAGATGGCGCGTCACCGATACCGATTGGGACCACTATAAACAGTACGACAAATTCCGTAAAGTCTCCGAACGGATGCTCCGTTCTACCAGCAGTGCCGAATCTCCCTGGACCATCGTCGAGGGGACCGATCCCCACTATCGCTATCTGACCATCGGCAAGTCGATCCTCGGCGCGATGCGCCAGCGCCTTGACGCCCCCGAGCCTCCCCATCACGACGAGCCGATCCCACCGATACTGCCGACCATCGATAATCTGCTGATCCTGCAGACACTTGATATGACCAAGAAGCTGAAAAAGTCCGAGTTTGACAGCGAGTTGGAGAAATATCAGGGCAAGCTCAATATGTTGACCCGAGATCCTGGATTCAAAAAACTGTCGATCGTAGTCGCCTTTGAAGGAAACGATGCCGCCGGCAAGGGGGGCAGCATACGTCGCATCATCCAGGCGCTGGATGCCCGCCAGTACCGGGTTATACCGGTCGCCGCGCCGACCGAGGAAGAACGCGCCCAGCCCTATATGTGGCGTTTCTGGCGCAACATCCCCCGCAAAAGCCGCTTTGCCATCTTTGATCGTACCTGGTATGGACGGGTTCTGGTGGAGAGGGTCGAAGGATATTGCGATCACAAAGACTGGATGCGGGCCTACGGTGAAATCAACGATTTTGAAGAGCAGATGGTGCGGAACAAAACCGTGGTCGTGAAGTTTTGGCTTTCGATCACCAAGGAAGAACAGCTGAGGCGCTTCAAGGAACGGGAGAAGATCGGCTTCAAACGCTACAAGATCACCGATGAAGATTGGCGGAACCGGGAGAAGTGGGACGAATACGAACGGGCGGTCTGCGATATGATCGACCGCACCAGCACCGATATAGCCCCCTGGACGCTGGTCGAGGCCAACGACAAGTATTATGCGCGGATCAAGGTGTTGAAGACTATCTGTGATCGGATTGAGAAGGCGCTCGGGAAATAGGATTTAGTATAATTTGCAGAAACAATGAACGCCCTCCGGTAAACCTGAGGGCGTTTGTGTATCATATAGTACTTGCAAATACAAAGACTTAAATATATACTTTAAATATATATTAGTGCGGGGGTGGATCATGAAAACTGCAAAATTATTTCAAAATGGGCAAAGCCAAGCTGTCAGGCTACCCAAAGAGTTCCGTTTTGATGACAGCGAAGTGTTCATTAAAAAGACCGGCAACGTTGTTCAGCTAATACCTCGCAGCGATTCGTGGAATTCCCTGTTTGGAAGTCTTAAAAAGTTTTCCCGCGATTTCATGGATGATCGTGTACAGCCGGAGCTGGACAAGCGGGAGAGCTTCTGATGAAGCTGATGCTTGACACAAATATCTGCATTTACATTATCAAGCAACAACCAGTTGCCGTGCTAAAGCGATTTCTTGAATATCAGATTGGCGACATTGGTATTTCTTCGATTACCCTTTCGGAATTGCGTTATGGCGTTGCCAAGAGTGCGCATCAGGATAAAAATTCCAAAGCACTTGATGAGTTTATCATACCTTTGGAAGTTATCTCTTTCGATGACGCCGCCGCTCATGTTTACGGTGACATTCGAGCAGCTCTTGAAAAGGCAGGAACACCAATTGGTGCAATGGATATGCTGATTGCTGCTCATGCCGTTTCGTTAGGAATTCCCTTGGTTACCAATAACATCCGCGAATTCGTGCGGATTCCATCTCTCAATGTTATCGATTGGATAGCCTAGTCAATCAAGCAGTTGCATCCCCTTGGCCGTCCATCCACTCCACCTCGCATTATCTGGGCTTTCGAGGTCCGGGCGCAAAATAACGCCCCAGCTTTGCATCCAGTTCGTCGATCCAGCCGGCTTTGGAGTCCGGAAAGGCATCCGCGTAAGGGACGTAGGGCTTTATATCCAGAACGGGTGTGCCATCCAATAGGTCAACACCTCGAAGGTGGAGCGTCCTCCCTTCGATCTTTATTAATTCCACAGCCGACAGGCCGATGGAATTGGGACGATGGGGGGATCTGGTGGCCAGAACGCCCCGCTTTGGTCCACCCCGAGGCGGCTTGACACTGCTTTTCCACCCTTCACTCAGATGAAAGGCGAAGATCAGCCAAAGCCTGTCGAAGCCGCCCAGATCTTGAATGACTTTCTCGTCCAGCCAATCGGCAAGTTCTAAAGTGGCTATCGCGAAATCCCCGGTTTCCGTGCCTTCCACCACCGTGCTTTGATGGGGTGCGTCAATGCGGCGGGAATAGGGGGATCGCAGGATGCCGATGGGGCGATAGACGAAATGGGAGTCCTGGGTCATGTCAGTTGGATCAATCATAATTGTAAGTTCACTGTATAAGTTTTTGTTCAACGGCTGAGAACGCAGCGGGTTTACCGCTGCTGCGCATTGTTGGGAGTTTCTTGATTTATAAACTGATATGTACTATGTTATGTACATATTTACCAAGGAGACGATATTTATGAATGCTCTGACCTATACATATACGCGACAGCACTTGGCAGATGTCATGCGATCGGTAAATGAAGACCACGTCCCTGTAGTAGTGACCAGCCAGCGTGGCAAACCGGTTGTCATCCTTTCTCTTGACGATTATCACGCATTTGAAGAAACTGCATATCTTCTCCGGAATCCGCAAGGAGCCAAGCGGTTGCTTGAATCGGTTGAGGAACTACGTGCGGGAGGCGGGCAAATCAAAGAATTGTCGGAATGACGATCAAATTCTCAACAGCTGCGTGGGAAGACTACCTTCATTGGCAGAAGACCGACAAGGCGATGCTCAAACGCATCAATCAGCTTATTCGAGAGATTCAGCGCGAACCGTTTGCAGGTATGGGTAAACCCGAACCACTCAAGCATCAGTTAGCTGGATTCTGGTCTCGCAGAATAGACAACTGCCACCGTTTGGTGTATGCCGTTGAAGGTGATACCCTCCTGATTGCGCAGTGTCGCGATCATTATTGAAATGGTTTATTGAATCTCTGATTTCTCCCGCAATTATCTCCCTGCTGCACCTCGATAACCAGTCTTTATTGGTCCCTAAACAGCAGTAACAGTAGTATCTATCCTGACGTGCAGTGCTTTTTTAATGGTGGCAAAGATAGCCGATAGATTCTCCATGGTTGGATTGCCGGAGGTGGAAAGCATGCGGTGAATACTTTTACTCGGTTTCTGAACCTCTTCAGCCAGTCGCTCAAATCCTACTGTTGCGTTTATGAGATCGCGCAGAATCAGTTTGGCGGTTGCTGAATCGCCATCCAGCATTAAATCAACCGCTTCATGAAGTAGTGACTTTGCAAAATCAGGGTCACTTTCAACGCGTTTTTTAATTGTTTCTTTGAAGCCTCTTGTAAGTGCCATTATTGTCTCCTGTATCTTCCATAAATCTATTTATTTTTCTGGTTGGGAATAAGGGCTACTTATTGCCAATGCCAACGCCCTGTCCATCTCAATAATCAGTCTGTCCCCTTATTGGTTGTCCAGGGTAGCCAGGATACTTATTTCTCTCTTTATTAATCCGATATTTGTCCGGTATTTGTCCGGTATATAACGGTTCCGGGCTTGACCTGACGGACGGATTTATGCCCGGTCATGGTCCGAACCCTGGTTGAGCTTTGCTCACTTGGTTAGGCTGTACTCCGTTATGCCATCCATTCCACCGACCAACAGCACTTCTCCTTTTCCATCCGCTTGAGGCACTGATAGAATTGAGCTCAATTTCTTCGTTTCTTCTTGCCAAACGAGGCGACCTTTAGGATCAAAAATCAGCAACACTGAGCGAGGATATCCGGAACTGCCATGACTCATGACAGCCAGATATGGCTGTCCGTTCGGATTAAATAGAACTGCAGTGCCTTCAGGTCCGTGATAGGGTCTGAATGAAGTGTCCTTTATAAAATGTCTGAATACTTCCTTGCCGTCTGGGTCCAAGACCCCCATCGAACTTCCAGCCCCTACGAGCAAGTGGCCGCGAGTCGGCCAAGCAACGTCTTCTACGTATGAGCCCCATTCAGGAATTTTTATGGTTTTTCGGTTCTTGCCGTTCAATTCGTAGAGATTTATCTCTTGAGCTTTGGCATAACCGGTTTGTGCAACCGGCAATCGTTCGCCATCCGAAGTGACATAAGTGCTGACGTCTGATACACCCAGTTTGACACTCCACAACACTTTGCCGGCGATATCATGGCAATCCATTCGTTCGTTGTTGTGGTAAGCGAAAAATAATGGGGTGTTAGTTGAAGTCTGGAGCGGCACAAGGCGCGTAAACCCAGTTGCCTTCAATCTCCACAGTAAATGTCCACGACTGTCAGCAAGGCCATCACTGGTGGCTACTAACACACTCCCCTTACCATCAGGGACCAGATAAGGATACATATGAACACAGTCATCACATTTATCCTGTTTGAACTCGGATTTTGATTTAACCGTATAGCCCAGAGGATTAAGCAACAGAATCTCTGAATTACTAAGCACAGCAATTTCGTTTCCAAGGTACTTATCAAAGTTGCCAAGTGCAAGGGCCTCGACTCGACCTTGTGTAGTACTCGAATAGACAACACGTTTTGATAATGGGAGTTCGTTTACTGAAACGACCGGAAAACGAGCTTCGCGCACGGATGTGGTTCGTGATTCATATACTGCGTTGCCCACGCCAAATGAAATTGCAGTTGCCAATACAGTCCAGCGTAACCATGTGCGACCCCGCTCAATTTTGACAACTGCATTTACAATAAACCCTATGACCCATCCAGCAGCAACCGCACCGACACCATAGATCGGAATAAAAATCAACCCTATCGCGGCTGTGGAACTAGACCGCATATTGACTGTTCCATGTGCAAACAGAAAGAAACCTATTCCTGCGGCCAGCGCAAACCAAAATGCCAGTGGTTTTTTCTTGCTTCCTTTTCCAAGACCATACAGCACTCCGCCAGGAATCAGGTTGAACGCCGAGAAGAACAAAAGGCCACCAATTCCGGGGATATAATCTGTAAACCATTCCCACCCACGGAACGGTACACTTGGAAGACGAGCTATGAAAGGCGTGAGCGCTGCAACTAACAGGCAGATCAGGAGAAGGTTCTTAGGTAATTGAACAGTGGGCTGGCTTGATTTGTCGTTATCTGTTGTCATATGTTTTCTCGCGATCTACGGCTCGGCCGTTGACCCGTCCGGGCGGTTTTTTAGCCTGGTCGGCGTCCAACGATCTAGTTGGGAAACTTATCACACCTATGTGTTTCCCCAAGCCTTGCATCCGTTCTGGTCGTTAATCCAGTCATCAGCGAAGGCTTCGCAAGTCGTCAGACATATCAGTGCCACCACAAGCCACTTGTTCATTGCTATTGACTCCTTTGCCGTTCAACGATTCGCGCAGTTGACCCGTTCGGGCAGTCTCTCCGCCCGACCGGTGTCGAACTGCCTGGTTAGAAACTTGTTTTGAAGTGATTAGTTCTCAGAACAAATACCTTCAAGCTCCGCTCGGTGTGTCTTGTAGCATTTTTCATTTGCATCCTTTCCCGTACCACAAACGCGAATCATCTTTTGCACAGCTTCATTACATATTTTAGTTTTTTCAAGTATTCGTTGCCCTGCTGCCTCAGTTTGCTTCCTACAATTTGGACTTAGGTTTTCATTCATGCATTGCTTGCCTGATGACATCATTAACTCTGAACATGGCACTGAAACATCTTTTAATTCTTGCTTGCAAGCGGGGTCGAAAGACTTAGGCTGGTTTGGAGCTACATCAACTTGGTTCAGGCAGTTAGCTGAAAGACGTTCACGCCAGCATTTTTTCAAGTTCGATTGCACAAGCGCTGCACAAATTTTTGATGTTTTTTCTGTCTCTTGCATACATGCTTGTTCGGGCATCCCAGAAGTTTTTTTTGATGGTTTGTTTTTAGCAGGAGATGTTTTCTGTGGAGGGACAGAAGAGTTATTGTTTGTTTCATCTTGATGCACGATCAGCTGTTTGCCTTTTGGGACATTCATCGGACTATCGCTAAAAGGAACTGAACCATCGGCATCAGTCCACTGGTATGTTTCGGCAAAGAGCAATGAACAATCTGATATAACTACCAATGACATCATGCCAAATAGAATACGCATCAAAAGATTTTTCATTATTTTCTCTCCGTGTTTTTAACTTGTTATTGAGCTGTCAGCTTATGGTTTATATATGTATAAACAAGTTTATAGTATTAGAAGCAAGTTTATATATCTATAAACCACCTGTGTTTCTACATCTATAAACTTTCCGTGTTATTGTAACCATTTGTGGTTTCTATTACTATAAACCTTTCCAATTTAGTCCCGGCAATGCAGCCATAAGGTACAAACCAGATCTGTTGCTGTGTAGGCCTGTCAAGGCACTGAGTTCGTGTTGCCTTGCGACAGATGATAACGAAATTACTTGACGCCCACTCTCCCTAACTTATCCGCACACAACAATCAAGTGTAATTTCAGTATTTTAGATTCTAATAAAGTGTAAAGTTTCTTTACGCTTTTCTGAAATGATCAATTATTACAGTATGTTGTAAATGTGTAAAGTTTTGTTGCACTTCGCGTAACATGCTGTTTTTAAAGCTATTTATAAAAATGAAATTTATTGAAATATGTGCATTAATGGGAATGAAAGTGGGGGTGGGGAGGATGTTTTATGGCATCAATACTCCAGATACTCCTGCGAATGATAGGGATCGATCGTATAGTTAGTGGCGCTTCCTTCACCGTTGCTGTGCACCTTGGCGGGGTATATCTTGTACTTACCCCGTTCAGTAACTGTATTGGCTCAGCGTGAATAGGACTTTTGGTTCGTTTGTGATAAACCATCACGAACGGAGGAAAGTCCATGCGGAAGAAACGTCACAATTACACCCCAGAAGAAAAGGTTTCCATTTTACGGCGTCACCTGGTCGAACAT
>CAIYDX010000410.1 GCA_903925005.1 uncultured Geobacteraceae bacterium | reverse complement strand
TCGGGAATTAGAGTTATGAAACTGTTTGACAAGGACAGGTATTCCAAAGTAACAAGTGCCGCCAAACTCATAGCGTACAAACCCAATGTAAATGGGGAGCCATTCGTTGAGGAAGTGACATGGGGGCAGTTGAAAAAGGACTGGCTTACCGGTTATGCGAAACAGACATTCAAAGCATATACGGACGATTTATGTGGCTTCAACATCAGTGCGTTCGGCCAACTGACCCACTTGCAGAGCTGGGCGCTAGCGGGTATGGAGTTCGACAAGTTTGCAAAGTCCGGCCAGTGGAAGACCGTGGTGACGTCGTGGCAAAATAGCGGCGTCAACGGCGAGGAAGCATGGCTTGATGCGAATCCGAATCATCCACTGACACAGTTACGGGATTTCTGTAAGAAACGCCAGGATACCACAGTTGGCGCGGGCAATCCCTGCTCCTTACGCAAACTCTATATCGACCTGCAGCGCCCACCTTTTGGACTGCTGGGGGTGCCGCATTCGGCCTTCGTGCTGGGCTTCGTGCTGAAAACATGGATGAGCGGGCAGCGCAAACTGCAATGGACAGATAACGTGACAAGCAAAGCTCTGGATTCAGTGGCGCTTGCAGAAATCATAGAGGCGGTGGTGAAGGACGACGGCGCCAACGCCATCAGGAATGAGAAACTGATCTGTCGCCTGTCGAAAGAGGAAAAGGCGTTCATCGAACAGAGCAGCGTAATTTTCGGGAGCAGTCCGCTTGCGGATGGAACGGTAGAGGCAGCATTGAATGCGGTCGGAACACGGCTGGAACTGATCTCTCAACGCGTGCCGCTGTGGGTGTTGCCGGAATATATCCTTGCACAAGCTGAGCCGAGCGCGGAGGCGATGGGCAAAGTCATAGACGCGCTGTGCGCGGCAAACAGCATCAGCTCCAAAGGAGACACCGAGACTCGCGGCAATAAGGTGAAGGAGATCGGCGAGATTCTTCTGGCGACTCCGGGCCTGGCTGAGGCGATGAACAAGTATATGGCTCCAGTAGTGTTTGAGGAGGCATTCCAGCGGTATGTCGATAGTGCCAAGCCGGAGTTGAAAGCAGTAGCTGAGCGCATGGGTGGTTCGTCGCATATCTATTGCAGGGCGGTTAAAAACCGATTTACGTCGGCGAGCGGCTGGCTGTGGAAACGCGTTGACGCCGAGTCCGTACTTGAAGAGATTTTCCGGCAGACGCTGTGCGCCGAGCATATCCGCGGGCTGGCTGGCTCATCGGGATACATGAGCTTCGAGGACGCGCTGATCTGCTTGCGCAACGCGGTGTTGGGTGAGAACAAGGTGCCGACGGAGTTCTGGGCGAAAAGACATCCTGCGTTACAGCGCTTTTTTGAATTACTAAGCAGGCCGTCATTGTCCGGAGAGGACGTGAAGGCATTTGAAGAGATTCTAGAGCAGCAAGGCAGGATTATCCGCGAGGCATTTTTCGATGTGTCGCAAGCGCGACAGATGGATGCGATGCGGGAAATATTCGGAGAGAGCTGGCCGATGGCGATCGCGGAAGGGCGCGAGCTTTACAATGCCTTTCCACCGGATACAGCGAGAGCCGATGAGCAGAATTTCAAGGCGCAGGGGCGTGTCAAGATCGAGGAATATAGCCGGACGCTGGTTTCAAAACTGGTAGCGGCGCTGTGGCGCGAACGCACAGACACGGAGTCGCCTGACGAATGGAGCCGCAAACACGCGCTGCCCGCCGAGTGTGTTTTGGCAGTGGATGATGCCAAGGGCTTCGTCGATGCGGTCACGAGACCGGGAGGGGTGTCTGCGGAGCGCTTACAGTCCGTGCATGATGTGCTAGTAAAAGAGGGTGCATTTGTAGATGTATCCACGGCGGGTGGAAAATTCCTCAAACGGGTGCTGCCCGCACGTTATCAAAAGATCGGGTTCAGTGTTGGTGAACTGAGCGATTGGTTATGGAAAAAATTGGGTGACGCACCGGGTCGATGGCTGACGGACGGAGGGCTTCGCGACGCGGTTGAGGAGTTTGTCAAGCAGGGGTATGAGAATAATGCGCGAAAGAAGGCCACTGAAAAGGTGAATATGCTTCCCGATGCCGAGGCGAAGACACTGCTCTTGAAGATGATTGATCAAATTCCCGATGTAGGGCTTTCGGTGCTGGAGTGATACCATGACACTGAGTGAGTATTGCGAATACATCAGGAATCCACTCGCAAAGGAGAAGGCACGGATAGTGATCGTGCCTCCGGGAGATTGGACAGCACTGCGCAGGTTCTACCAAGAGCGCGGCGACGTTGAGTTGCGTTTGAGTGATCTTGTTAGGGAGAGCGCGTGGCTGCCAATGCCTGACGAAGTTTTCGGTCGGGTACGCGATGCGATGTCGGCACAGGAGGGAAGCGGTAATGCTGTGGTATTACTGGGGCTGCCTGGCTATCTTGCGTTATTAACGGACGAGAATAAGCTGGCCGCGATTGTCGCTTTACGCGAATGGGTAGACGGTACGTCAGAGCGGGATGCGGTCTGCTTTTTGCGGAGCGATGACGGCACGGATTTGATACTAAAAAATGTTTTCGCAAATCCGCGCTACCGCCAAGGGAAGCAACTGATCGAAATTTATGGAGATGTTGTACCACAGTTTGCTGGGCGTACTGAAGTGATGCTGGTCGGGGACAATTTGGCGTCATTCATCCCGGAAGCGTGCGACACATTTCAGAAGTATTTGCGATATACCGAAGAACATCCGAGTGACAGCTTTGTCCGTCGAATTGTGGTCACCTCGGAAGGGCGAGAATTGGCGGGGCTAAGCGCCGAGGTGAGACAGGTGGTATGTTTGCGGGATTTTGCTCACGTTTTTTACGGCGTGGAAGATTCGGGATTATCCGAAGATGCCTTGCGGTGGATGTGCGAGCGAGGTAAAGAGGGTACGGGGAAAAAGCTGTCGGAAACGCTCAAGGAGTTGTTTTTTTCAGAAAGTGCAGTCACAAAGTGCGTCTTACGTGTTTTTGACGAGCGCAGGGGTGCGGAACGCGAGGCGGTACTGTGGCTGGTAAAACATATAGCATACAAGGGCAGTTACCTTGAGTGTGTCGTAAAACAAGAGGGGGTTTATGTCGGCAACTTCCGCTCCGCATACGTAACAGGAGCCGTGGAATGGCTGGATGAATCGTTGGTACATGCTGGCGAACGCAGGGATGCTATACGGGAAGCCGACGTTAGCAGGTCCGACGCAGACATTCGGCAATTCATTGCGCGTTGTGCGGTCGAATCCACGTCGCGAGTTGCTCCTTGGTTGAATTGCAGGACGGACGCGGAGCGGGCGGAATTACTACGGCGCTGCTCGGTAGATAGCATTGTGTCAAACGTCGTAAAAGAGGTGTACCCAGAAGCGGAAACGTATCTGAATGCCAATTTCGTTTTTGGCGACATGGCGCTTGAAGAATATTTCATGGAATACCGTGAACTGAAAATGGCTGGCCGCGTGACGTCTGAGTTTTACGATAAGGCACAGCGGGCTGTCCCTCCGAGTTCGGTGCAATCGCGGGATGCAATGGTGCAACGATATGCCTCGGACAACAGGTGTGCGTTACTGGTGGTGGATGCGATGGGCGCTGAGTGGCTGCCGATGTTGGTAGCACTGGCGCGACAACGGAATATAGGGGTGGATTCGATTGCGGTCGGCGTGACTCATTTGCCGACATCGACGATATTCAACAGCATCCATTGGCCAGATGTCACTCGGCGGTTGCCAGACATTAAGCGCTTTGACAACATCGCGCACAATGGAGCGGAAGCGCACGAGGCCCGGCGCGTGGAGGAAAATCTGGCTGCGGCGCTGGATGTGATCGGCAGCGATGTGTTACCGCGCGTGGCGGAAGGGCTGACGCGATTTGATCGGGTGCTTGTCACAGCAGACCACGGGAGCTCACGGCTAGCGGTGTTGGCGTGGCAGGCTGAACCGAGGCTGGCGCAGACGCTTGCATGTGAGGCTGGCGCGGAAGTCGCCGATTGGCGCTACCGAGAGCGGGCGGCGCAAGGTGGATGTCCACCGGAACTGGAAGAAACTTTGGATGGCAGGTATTGGGTTATGCGCGGGTATGACCGACTGCCCAAAAGGGGCGGCGGACAGGGCTTTGAGCTACACGGCGGCGCGTCGTTGGAAGAAAGGCTGGTACCGGTAGTTATATTCTCACAAGATGGGCAGTTCGTGACAAAGGCAAAGACTGATGGAAAACGGGCGCAGATTGTAGAGAAAGACGATTTCGATTTGTAGTATTAACGAGGGCAATCAAACATGGTCGATACTGAAAAATTGCGTGCGGCATTTCCCGACACGACGGTCTTCAAGGCCCCGAACATCGTGGCGATCTTCAAAGCGGCATCGATTCCGTCTTTTTTGCGGGACTGGATTTTGAAACGCAAGGCGGAATCGGACGGTAGAATCCACGATGCCGAGGCTTTGAGAAAATACATTTACGAAATTATCCCGCGACGGGAGAATTTGCTGGAATTGAAGGACGCAGCGCGTAGTGAAGGGAACACGAAAAAATTTCTGGCTAAGATAGAAATCCAATTTATCGTTCGATCCAACGAGTACACGTTTGCGATTCCGGAATTGGGTCTGGGGCATGCTGAAACACTGATTGAGGATTATGTTTGGAACCGGATCAAAGATGATGTCGTAAAAACTGCTGGTGGCTGGGGACTGGTACAACTTGGGTACCGGAGCCCGGACGAAGAGAATTCGCGTGGATGTTTCACGCTCTTAGAGTACAAGAATTTCTGCCCATACACGATAGATCTGGACGCCTATAGAGAGGCACGCTGCCAGTTTACAACCGATGAATGGATCGACGTTGTGTTGGGAGCAATCGACTACAACCCTGAGGGTTACGAAGACTGGGTACAGAAGCATACGGTACTGACGCGCCTGCTTCCGTTCATCGAACCGCGCCTAAATTTGATTGAGCTGGCACCCAAGGGGACAGGTAAGTCATATATGTTCGGACGGGTAGGGAAATACGGCTGGCTGGTCAGCGGGGGGACGCTGACGCGAGCGAAGATGTTCGGCGATATCAATGGGAAGAGCCCCGGTCTGATCGCATCGAATGACTTTGTAGCGTTAGACGAAATCCAGTCGATCAACTTTCCTGATCCGAGTGAGATGCAAGGCGGGCTAAAAGCCTACATGGAAAGTGGGGAAATCACAGTCGGCAAAAACCGTATCATTGGCGGTGCCGGAGTCATCCTGCTGGGGAACATCCCGCAAACAGAAATTGACGAAACCAAAGACATGTTCCAGAGGCTGCCGCAAGTGTTTCACGAGTCAGCATTGTTGGACCGGTTTCATGGTTTTATCCGGGGACGCGACATCCCGCGTATGAATGAGAACCTGAAAATTAATGGTTGGGCTCTGAACACGGAGTATTTTTCCGAAATAATGCATCTGCTGCGCCAGCCGTCAGAAACAATGATTTATCGGCATGTCGTAGAAAGACTGGTAGACTATCCTTCCGGGGCGGATACCCGCGACACGGAAGCGGTTTTACGGTTGTGCACGGCCTACCTTAAACTGCTGTTTCCGCACGCCACAGCGCCAAGCGGAATCGACAAGGGAGAGTTCAAACGATACTGTTTACGTCCCGCCGTGCAGATGCGCACGGTGATTCGGCAACAGTTGCAGATGATTGACCCGCTTGAATTCGGAGGGAAGAACGTAGCCGCTTACACGTTGCGCGAGGTTGACCAATGAGCAGAGGAAAGCAAATCAATTGTGCCTACTGTGACAAAGAGAAGCTTTCCAAGAATGAGATTGGACTCAACAAGAAACTCATCCATCGGCAGATTGAGCGGATGATGTGCCTGACGTGTTTAGCCGCTTATTTCGAAACGACGGAAGAAGATCTGAAAATAATGATCGAGGGGTTTAAGTTTGAAGGCTGTGACTTGTTCGGATGAGGAAAAGGTTGATAATAAAGAGCTTAAAGGGATGGCTGTATATTTTTTTAAGGAGGCGATACTTTGATTTATGCCGATAATGCCGCAACCACAAAAATATCGGCCACCGTCTTAGAGAAAATGCTTCCTTTTTTGCAGGAGCAATACGGCAACGCCTCCAGTCAATATTCACTCGGAATAAGCGCAAAATGTGCCGTTGAACAAGCTCGCCAACAGGTTGCCGTGGCTATCGGCGCAGAGTCTTCAGAAATCGTGTTTACTTCAGGAGGCTCTGAGAGCAATAGCTGGGTGCTGTCTTCCGTGAGTAATGGACATATTATTACCTCTTCAATCGAACATTACTCTGTGTTAGACGCATGCCATTCGCTTGAGCGTAACGGTATAGATGTGACTTACCTTCCAGTTGATTGCAAGGGTCGCGTTTCGTTAGACAGCATAAAAGAAGCCATTCGCTCCGACACTGAACTCGTTTCTATTATGCTCGCAAACAATGAAATCGGGGCAATTCAACCAATAGATGAAATTAGGGAATATCTGCGTGAACGCGGTATTCTGTTTCACACAGATGCAGTTCAGGCAGTCGGAAAAATACCAGTCAATGTTAAGGAACTCGGTGTAGATTTATTAACTGCATCCAGCCATAAATTCAATGGGGCAAAAGGAACTGGTATTCTCTACAAACGGAATGGCGTTTCATTGCCTCCTCTGATATTTGGCGGGGAACAGGAGCGCGGAGCTCGTGCTGGAACTGAGAATGTTGCGGGAATAGTGGCAGCGGGATACGCCATTAGTGAAAGTGTAAATGATATGACCGCAATGGCCACTAAGCTATCGGCATTTGTTCAAGCGACGATATGCGGGATACGCGCTAAAATACCGAGTATTGTTATAAATGGTGATGAGAATAATCACCTGCCTGGAATTGTAAACATCGTCTTCGATGGTGTCACAGGCGAATCGCTTATGCATTTGCTGAACTTAAAGGGAATCTTCGTGTCTACAAGTTCAGCTTGCACATCGGGAAACGATAAACCTTCGCATGTGCTAATGGCACTAGGGTTAACCGAACAGCAAGCAAAATCGGCCATTCGCATTTCATACGGCAGGTACAATAATATGAATGAAGTGAAAATTATTGTGGATACCATTTGTAATGCCTACAACAAAATCTTAGCAGCAAAGTGATAAAGACATGAGACTTATTTGATTCGTTAGAACCCCATGTGGGCTGCATCCCATTAGTATTTTCTACCACACTTGGTCCACCTTTTTCCGCTTATATCATATTCATGAATTAGCATTGAGTGGGTAGTGCAATAAATTTGAGGTGATGGATATGTCACGAACTCAATTGAAAAAATTGAAAATCGAAAAATTCCGCGCATTAAATAATGTAGAGATTGAGTTTGGTAGCCACATTACCGTGATCTGTGGAAAGAATGGCACATCCAAGTCATCCATTCTTGGGATAGCAGCACAAATTTTTAGCTTTGAAAAAGACTACGTCAAAGATGAACCTCTTTCCTATCGACAAATTACTGGTGGGGATTTTAAATCACGATATCGCGATCACTTCAGGATATCCGATACGTTTGATATACCGGGTTCTATGAAGGTCGATATCGAGTTGCAAGATGGCTATACCAATCAAGCCGCTACAGCCAAGCTTGAACTAATGAAACGCGTAAAATCTCCAAGACCCGTGGTTAGAAACAACAGTGTGGCGGTTGGAAATACAAGTAGAAATTTCACACACCCAGTTATTTTTCTCAGTCTGAAGCGCCTCTATCCCATTGCGGACAGGGAATACAACGTTATTGATTTTGATTATCTAAAAATGCACAGTAAAAAATTTATTGGTTTGACCAATGAATTGCTGAACAGAAGTTCTTCGCGAGCAACAGGTACGGAAGGAACCATCAGCTCAGCGGTGGCACACGGTGATAATTACGATCAGGAATCTGTCTCTGCCGGAGAAGACAATGCGGGTCAAATTGTACTGGCGATCATGTCTTTCCGAAAGCTGAAGGAGGATTATCCCGACTACAAGGGTGGCTTGTTGCTGATAGATGAGGCAGATGCAGGGTTATTTCCGACGGCGCAAATTAATCTGTTAAAAATGCTTGATCGGGAGTGTAAGGACTTGAATATTCAGGTTGTCATGACCTCTCACTCGCCAACGCTGATTGAGTATGCGTTTGAGCAATGCCAGAAATATAGAAATCGATACAAGACGGTCTATCTGAGCAACACCTATGGCGATGTTCAGATAATGCAGGATATGTCATGGCCTCAGATAAGCGCAGATATTCATGCCAAAACCATTGCTGCAAGCCCGAAAGCCTCTCTGCCTAAAATAAATATTTATTTTGAAGACAAAGAAGGTTTCGACTTATTCAAGGCCATCACAAACCGGCAACCTTTAAAAAAATTCACGCATCCACTTGCAGATATAACACTGGGCTGCAGCAACTATATGCAACTAATCCAAAAGAATATTTCCGAATTTTCTGAGCGAAGTATTGTGTGTCTTGACGCAGATGTGGCTCAGAGCATCAAGGGAAAAAAACTTAAAACGGTTCTGCTTCTTCCAGGGAATCTGCCGCCAGATCAGTTGATCTTTGAGTATCTGTATAATCTGCCGTCAGATAATGCTTTCTGGAAAAATGATCTACAGTTTACACGTGATGTTTTTACCAATTCCGCCAGCGAGTTGATTAGAGAGCTTGCTGTCAGTGGCGCTATCGTAGATGTGAAGAAGTGCATAGCTGATTATCAACAAGGCGATAATGACGGAAAACCCAAAGCGCGAGACATGTTTAAACGTTTCTATAAGACCCCCCTGTGTCAGGATAGTTGTCACCTCCCCTTTCCAAATTAATCTGTTACTCTGGGGGCACCGGAAAGGGGTAAATAATGAAGCATTATTCGAAAGAGCTGAAAGACAGTATCATT
>CAIYDX010000409.1 GCA_903925005.1 uncultured Geobacteraceae bacterium | reverse complement strand
CCCTTGCTGTGCAAGGGGTGACGGCGTTTCCACTAATATCAACTTTTAGGTAATTGTTTAGATTAGCCCTCGTTCTAACAAACTGCTGGAATTAATTGCACTTCCAATCCATTCATTGGTATACTACACTAAAACACTAAATAATACAATTAGGAGGCTTTGTATGCCATGCATTGAATGGAATGACAGCTTTTCACTTGGCAACAACGAAATTGACGAGGAGCATCTATGTTTGGTAAAAATGGTCAACAAAATATATGACTGTTGCCTTACTGACGATCAAGATGGCACTTTGGATGTTCTTTTGGGGGGGCTGCTCAATCACTTGCAAGCACATTTTTCTACAGAACTTGAGCTTATGACTAAATATGACTATTCTGGGCTGAGTGACCACATAAAGGATCATGAAGTATACATTAATCAAGTAGCCAAATTCCAACAAGATTTTGTTGAAGGCAAATGTTTAATGGCTGGCGAGATGGCAAAATTTTTAGACGATTTGTTAATTGATCACATTCTCGTTAGTGACAGGGATTTCTACACCCTTTTGGCCACCAAAGGAGTTTCATAAAAAATGGTTGGAAATGCCAAACAAGATCTAATCTAAACTTTCAGTAATAAGTTGATATTCAGCTTTCCGCCAGCATCTGGACCGATCACTTGATACTTGGCGGCATGAATGTTGGGTTTACCCCTAGTGCATTTTTAGATCAACACGACCCGTAAAAGGGTGACTTACTGGAGATGCTAACGGATGTACTGCGCCGCTTGAGTTTCGTTGACTTTGGAAGATTTCATGGGAATTGTTGTGGTGTATTGTAAATGACTGCACTAAATCTGTTTTTTGATAAAAACAAGGCATGAAAAAAGGCTTCACGGAAAAACCGTAAAGCCTCTATTCATCTGATGGTGCCCGGGACTAGACTCGAACTAGCACACCCTTGCGAGCACAAGAACCTGAATCTTGCGAAAGCCAATAAATAACGATTAGCTACAACATTTCACGGCACAACCACCTAATGATATTAGGTGGTTGGTTGATGTGGCTTGTAATATAGGAGTATCAATAATTGTATCCGTTGCACTAAATCTGCACTAAATGCGGATCATATGTCGCATTCTTGATACCGACCACAATGCTAAAATACTTTTACCAGATCTTGGAAACAGACTCAGATTCGTGAAGTTCTGATATGAGATTGCGCAAGACTGCATCCAAGTCGGTCAATATGATGTAGGTCTGCTATAGGGTGGCATCTCATCCCAGTCAGTTTGTTGCTGCGCAGGAAATGAAAACCATGGTAACTGTACGGCACGGATAGCCAGAGTCACGTCGCAGATTCAGGAAGTTCTCCCTTCGAGGGAACCCTGGCTCCTGTTGTTAAAGCATTCTGGCAATGCGCGGTGTTTCATTGCAGGTGGCAGTAACAACGGTAGCCGAACTTGGTGGCTTAAAGCGCTTCATTAACTCGCGCAAGTTGATGAGCGACCTTGGCCTTGTTCCTTTCGAACATTCCAGCGGAGGCAGTCGGAGAACCGGAAGCATATCTCCAGTCGTCGTCAATGTCATCGATTCGTTGCTGGGCTGGACGGATTAAAGACAGGAACTAAGGTTTTACCGTTCAAGCAGAAAGCGGAATGATAGCTTAGAGTCTGCTGAATGAACTGTTGTTTGCCCATGTGTTGAAACTGTTTTGTTTGTTTATTAATTGATATTTAATGTAATGATATCGGACCGATACGATACTATTTATATACATTAAGTCCTCATTAATGGACATTTGTGCACACAGAAAACACGCTTGAAATAGACGCACCTTTCGGTGCCCAGCTTAGCCCTTCCGATAATTTTACCATTTTGAGGCCTCATACTTCCTCTGAAGATATATGAGAATCTGATGTTGTTGTGCTTACAGTTCAATGATGGTTTATCTCCTTCAGTTTACTGTTCCAGTATTCGATGTATGCCAGATAGCCCTGTTCAGTCGTTAGGAACTGCAGGTGCTGCTCAGGGTTTATTTTGTATGCCGGAAGTTTTTCGATTCCCAATCTCCGGGCCTGTTCCATTCTGTGATTGCCGTCGATTACATTATAGCGACCGGGTGAAATCTCAGCCACAATGACAGGCTTCGTTATGTCAACAATAGCCAGATGGCTTTCCTTGAACTTTGAAGAGCCTCTGCTGAAGTCTTTGACCAGAATCTCTTCACAGGGGATGCTGTTATTCCGAATATATTCAGCCATCTTTGTGATGTTGAAAACGAAGATACCATTCGGATAAGCTAGAATTCGTCACGCGGGAAACATTCATCCGCCAGGCTGGGGAGCGTTGCCCTAAGTGCTCAACAAAAGGCATTTCTAACGGGTATCTATCGGCTGTGAAGGGAATAATGACGCAGCAATGCTCTTGCCAACGTGCGGGTTGTCCTGGAACAGTATCTACCGTCTCGATGACTACGAGGCAGCTGTGACCATTGCAGTGGAGGGATAAAATAGTGAGGGTTGAAATTTTGGAGTGGTTTCAAGGGTAGCTGGCTGAATCCTATCATTAGATATGTTTTCAGTCTCACAGGGTGAAAATTCAGTCTCAGTTCAGTCTCACAGGACTGTTTAGTGGACGAGCAGTTTAAGGTCATACCCCGAACCGGAGGCGGCAGCCTTCCTTGCGGTGGGCCATGGCCCTGAGTTGATAACGTTTCCGCACCATGCAAGTACCCCCCTTCTGGCAGGCGGCAGCGCGCTGGCCGACAAATTATCTCCATTCAACCCGTACCTCCTTGCGCGGTGGAATGCGATGGTAACGAAAGCGGGGAAAGCCATACATCATCGCTCCGAAAACACAGTGGTCCGCAGGTATGCCTAGCGCGTCCCGCAACGGGTAATGCCCGTTCGCCGCACGCATCAGTAAACCGGCCCAACAGGTGCCTATGCCCCGGGCGGCAGCCGCCAACTCAAACTGGGCAAGGGCAATGGCGCTGTCCACCGAACTCCAGATCCAATCGTCCGGGGTATGGATAACAGCTAAGTGGGGCGCATTTCTCAGAATTGGGTCCTTGCCCTGTTCCCACTGTTTGATGAATGAGGCGTAACGTGGCTCTAGCTCCTTGCTCTTGCGCAGATAGTCGATAACCAGGCCGGCCAAGTGTTTGACCTCGGCCGGGGTCTGGATCATCAGCCAGTGCACCTGTTGGCGATTCACGGCTGACGGTGCCCAGCGGGCCGCCTCGATAGCTTCCCTGACCAGCACCTTCGGTACCGGTTCTTCCTTGAATTCGCGGACAGAGCGGCGACTCTTCAGAAGCTGGTTCAAGGCTGGGATGGATACAGTCAGGCTATGATTGATGAGTGGCGAATCCTCAAGGGGGAGATTTTTGTGGCTAAGGGCACCGTTGGGGCAGACAGCGACGCAGTGGCCGCAACCGATGCAATTTCCATCGGCGCCTTCTCGAAACACGGGGAAGCCCTCGCTGTCCAGAACAAACAGGTCAATGGGGCAGACAGCCTTGCATGCTCCGTCACGCCTGCAAATTGATTTGTCAATTGCAACCAACCTCATAAGAAACCTCACTATTCAAAAATATATTCGACATGCCAGTCAATTAGTGTGTCAGGGAATCGTGCAGGCACCATCCGGGTAATCAAAATCGAGATCTTCCTTATTGATCCCTTGCAAAGCGATGGCAGTTGTTACTCCTGCGTTCACTGTAGACGCAACATCGATTAACTGGATTATAGCTTTCTGGGGGGATTCCGCTTTCAAGAGCACGCCAGATGCATGAGCGACAGAAATTTAGTAATATCTGGTTAGTTTTTGCTCGAGGGTCTGTTCGATCACCGTTCCAGCAATGACCTCATCTCTCTCATTTCCTTCGCAGGACTGTTGCCGAAAAATTGTTTGTAGTCTCGACTGAACTGCGAAGCACTCAGATATCCGACCCGCTCCGCTACTATACCGGCATTGAGTCCATCCTGAACCATCATCATCCGTGCCTTGTGTAAGCGGATGCTTTTGAGGTATTGCAGTGGCGAGGTGGACGTGACCGCCTTGAAGTTGTGATGGAACGTAGATACGCTCATGTTCGCCTCTCTCGCCAGGATTTCTACGTCGAGTTCCTTGTGATATTCCTGGTGAACGCGGCGCAGGACTCTGGCAATCTGGCCGAAACGACTGTGCCGGGCCGCCACTGCGCGCAATGCACCTCCCTGCTCTCCGCGCAGCACCCGGAAGGTGATTTCACGCACGATCTGTGGTCCGAGGATGCGGCTCTCAATGGGTGACTTCAGACATTCCAGTAAACGAATCGTGGCACTGGCAAGTTCATCGGTCAGTGTTGTCGAGTAAACCCCGCGTACTGTTCCCACGATTTCTCCATTGTCATCCATTTCCATGAGCAACTCACCCAAAACGACAGGATCCACCTTTATGGATACCGCCAGGAGGGGCTTCTCTGGGGTTGCTTCCGTCTCACACTCGAAGGGGAGTGGCACTGAAAGGACCAGATAGTTATAGGGGTCGTAGGTGTAGGTCTGATCCCCCAGAAAAACCCTCTTTCTACCCTGCCCGACAATAATGATACTCGGGTCATAGACAATAGGACTCCGTGGCATAGGCTTGTTTGCCCGTATGAACCGGACCTCTTCCAGTAGCGAGGGTGAGAACCCCTGTGTGATCGCCAAGGTTGCCAGCAGCTCTGCCAATCGCTCTCGCTGCAGTATTTCTACTGTATTATCCATTTAACGAGCCTCCTGGCGTCATCTTGCACGAATTCCGTTCTCTCATAAGAATCTAGCAAGTTTTGGAAAATAAATGCACTATTTTTCTGATATTCGACAGAAACGGACAACTCTTCAGCAGAAATGTGCATTGAGGAAATCGCTATTCGGATATACTATTTAAATCTAGCAGAGCAAGAAAAGGTGGATGGCTTCCACCACAGAAAGGTAGCGTGAACTACATAAAATTCGCCAGAGCCGGATTATATGAATGTGTCGCGCCTCTGTTCGGACAGTTGATTGTAGCTGATCATTCTCAGTACAACGGAAGGAATTAATGGACAGACGATCATTTTTGAAGGCCGCCGGATTTGCCTCGTTGCTGGCTCCTGCGTTAATCAGAGAGGCAATGGCCGCAAAGGAAACATCACTGGTTGCAGTGGCTGAGGGCCATGATTATGCGGACATCACCCGAAAAGCCATCAACGCTGTCGGCGGTATGCGCAGGTTCGTCAAAGCCGGCGACGTTGTGGTGGTCAAGCCCAATATAGGATGGGACCGCTCGCCGCAACTCGCTGCAACTACCCATCCCCTGGTGGTGCGGGCGGTAGTGGAGGAATGTCTGGCGGCCGGCGCAAAAAGGATCAAGGTTTTCGACAATACCTGCAACGACGCACGTCGCTGTTATGTCAACAGCGGTATCGAAAGTGCCCTCAAGGGGATGAAAAACGTCGACTGCAAGCAGATCGAGCCTGAGCGTTTCCGGAAAGTGGTCTTGAACGGCCGGTTTCTCAAGGAGTGGGAACTGTATGATGAGGCGGTCGACGCCAATGTCTTCATTAATGTACCGATTGCCAAACATCACGGTCTTTCAAGGCTCACACTGGGACTCAAGAACGTCATGGGTGTGATGGGAGGCAACCGCGGCTTCATTCACCGTAATCTCGACACTGCTCTTGCCGATGTCAACGCCCACCTCAAAAGTCATCTGACGGTGATCGATGCCACACGGATTCTAACAGCCCACGGCCCCCAGGGTGGCAACATCGCGGATGTGAAGCAGCTCAACAAGGTAATCGCCTCGACCGATATTGTGGCGGCGGACGCATTCGCCACTACCCTGTTCGGACTGAAACCGGCGGATATAGCTGTAACGGTCGCTGCCTACAGGCGTGGTCTGGGAGAGATGAACCTGGACAAGATCAGGGTCGTTCATGTGTAAGCCCAGAGAGCCGCTCGGTGAATTTAATGTGGCGGTATCAAACAGGAAAAGTGGATGACTGACCTGCTATGAAAAAGATTATTGCCATGATCTTCGCAGTTCTGCTAGCGGCAGCTTTTGTGGCGTCTATCGGAGATGGTTATCCGGTGGCCATGACAAGACTGAAAATTCGCTGTGGTTGCCGGTGACTGTGTATGCTGAAATGCCGAAGGCTTTTTCTGTTTTGATCTATACAGATACTGGGAGTGATGTCTTGACATGAAACTAACCTCTGCACGCATCGTACAACTTTCATTCCTGGCGCTGTTCTTGGTATTGTTCGTACAAACCGAGTACCGCGGTCACGATGAGATCAACGCGGCGGTGAACGCCTTTTTCCGGGCCGATCCGTTGGTGCTGTTCAGTTATCTGCTGGCAGCAAAGTCTTGGACCTGGCTGCTGCTGCCGGCCGTCTTTATGACAGTGGCGACACTGCTTCTAGGGCGCTTCTTCTGCGGCTGGATCTGCCCGTTAGGGACGACCCTTGATCTGGTGACGTCCCGTATCCGCAAGACTGCGCCGATTGTCGCACTCAAGGGAAACCTGAAATACTGGTTGCTCGTGCCGATCCTGTCGGCGGCCCTGTTTAACCTGAATCTTGCCGGACTTCTGGACCCCTTTGCCATCTTGCTGAGGGGGCTGACCTTCTTCTTCTACCCGCTCCTGGGTTTCTCTGCTCGGGAGGGGTGGGTGGAACTCTACCACCTGATCGGCGAACGTCGCGACGTTCTTGCTCCTGCTTGGAACTTGCTGCACTCCAACATTCTCCCCTTCCGAGAAACGCTCTACCCGCTGGCATTCCTGTCAACGGTCATACTAGTGGGCATCATATTTTTGGAACGTTACGAGGAGCGTAACTGGTGCCGCAATCTCTGTCCGTTGGGCACTCTCCTAGGATGGCTGGGGCGTTTCTCTCTGTTCAAGCGTGTGCCGGGAGGTTTATGCGCCGATTGCGGGAAATGCCGCGAGATCTGTCCGACAACCTTTGACCAGGACATTCTGGCCAAGGCGGAATGTATTCTTTGCATGGAGTGTCAGGTGCATTGTCCGCATCAACGAGTCAGGTTCCGGCTTGTTGCATCGACCGCAGGAATGGGTCCGTTGCTGCCGGAGCGGAGGGTGCTACTGGGGGGCGTGGCGGCGGGTCTGTTGCTGGCGATTCCTGCCCGTTTCCGCCTGCCGGAGAAGCAATCGCGGCTGTTGCGTCCGCCCGGCGTACGCGGTGAGGGTGAGTTCCTTGAAAAATGCGTCCGCTGCGGAGAGTGTATGAAAGTCTGCCTGAAGAACGCACTTTATCCGGCGGCCTTCCAGGCCGGAATCGAGGGGATCTATACACCACTGGTCATCCCGCGCCTGGGGTATTGCGAGTACAACTGCACTCTGTGTGGTCAGGTTTGTCCCACAGGAGCAATACCGCGTTTGCCGGTGGAGCAGAAGCAGCGCGAGGTGATCGGCAAGGCAGTCTTTGACAAAAACCACTGCCTGCCGTTTGCGAAACGAATTGACTGTATTGTCTGCGAGGAACATTGCCCTATCCCCAGCAAAGCCATCCGCTCACGGGAAGTTGAAACCATAGGACTGGACGGCAGCCGCAAAAAAGTCAAGGAGCCCTATGTGGTGGAGGAAATCTGCAATGGCTGCGGTATTTGCGAGAACGTGTGCCCTCTGGAAACCAAGGCGGGTATCGAAGTGTTCGCGGTACAGAACCGGACACCATTACCGGAGTCGACGGAAGGGGCATCAGGCCAGGCTTCCGACCCGTATGCCGGGGGCGGTTCGTGACGGCGTATTTGGGGAAATGATGCATGTTGCTCATTTTTCCGGAATTAGACAGAAATAAGCAAGCATTCGGCAGAAACGTGTATTGATGTTCCGACCTGCGATTATATTATTATGACAAAGAGTAATGTCAGGCTTCATGTCTGATGCAACCTTCTGCACGAAAGAAAGCGCGGCTATGGAAGATGCTTCACGCAATACCTCTGGTCGGGATGAGACCCCCGGCCTGAGTAAGGAAACCTTGGGTCTTATGACAGTTGCGACTGGCCTGTTTGTGGCAAGTATCTATTACAACCAGCCGATGCTTGGAATCCTGGCCAGAGAATTCAATGCCGGGGTGGGCGGGGTTTCGCTGGTCGCCGTGGCGACGCAAGTCGGTTACGCAGCAGGGCTGGTGCTGCTCGCTTCGCTGGGCGACTGTTTTGAGCGTCGCAGGCTCATTTCCATTACCACGGTTGCCCTGTCCCTGTCCTTGGCATTGGCAGCCCTTGCACCGGGACTCGGTACACTGGTGGCTGCCAGCCTGTGCATCGGCCTGCTGGCCACGGTGGCTCAGCAGGTGGTGCCGATGGCAGCACATCTGGCCTCTGAACATCAGCGGGGACAGGTGGTTGGGACCGTCATGGCCGGGCTGCTCTCGGGCATCTTGCTTGCGCGTACGGTAAGCGGACTCGTCTCCGAGTATGGCAGCTGGCGGGAGATGTTCGGACTTGCCAGTGTCGCGACATTGCTCATGGGCGTTGTCCTGGCCGTGCGGTTGCCCCGGGTGGAGCCTGCCGCGGTGATTTCGTATCAGCAGACCCTGTTGTCCCTGGTACGGTTGATCCGTACGCACCGGACGCTACGTCAAGCCGGGCTGGTGCAGGGATTGCTTTTCGGCGCCTTTGTGGCTTTTTGGGCAAACATTGCTCTGTTTCTGGAACAGCCGCCCTTTTCAAAGGGCAGTACCGTTACGGGACTGCTGGGGCTGCTCGGCGTGGCGGGCGTATTGATGGCGCCAGTGGCCGGGCGATTGGCCGACAGGCGCGGACAGAGCCGGGGGAAGGTTGTTGCCTGGGGCGCAGCTGCCGTGTCGGTGTCGTTCGTACTCTTCGGGGTCTTTCGAACCTCCTGGGCCGCCCTCCTTGCGGGGATCGTGCTGATGGACGTCGGCCTGCAGGCGGCCATGATATCGAACCAGGCCCGGGTCTACTCTCTGGATGCTTCGGCTCGTAGCCGTCTGAACACGGTTTTCATGACCACGATGTTCATGGGGGGCTCCCTAGGTGCGGCGATCGGCTCACAGGCCTTTGCCCGGATCGGCTGGGCGGGTGTCTGTGTGCTGGGAGCCCTCTGCAGTGCGCTGGCGTTGGCTGTCGAATTGTTGACACCAGTGGACGGAGCACACCCGATAACGATACTATCAGGCGAACAGGAGTGCGCACCGTCATCCGGTGCCCTGTGATTCATTACGACGCCAGCTTCGCCGGCCATCTCACGACACAAAGGAGGTATCCATGAGACATTTGATGTATCTGCTTTTGACGGTTCTGTTATTCGTAGCTTCCGGCACTGCCTACGCGGAAGGCGCCGCCACCGGTTATGGAGTTGAACTTGAGGGTTTTCCTTATCCTTACGCAGTAGAGCATTTCCGGTTTACATCACAAGGGCTGGACCTCCAGATGGGATACATGGATGTAAAACCCAAAAGACGGTCCAATGGACACGCGGTTGTGTTGATGCATGGGAAGAATTTTTGCGGCGCTACATGGGAGTCCACGATTGCAGTGCTGGCCGATGCCGGATACCGGGTCGTCGTTCCCGACCAGATTGGCTTCTGCACCTCGACCAAACCCGCCTATTACCAATACAGCTTCCAGCAGCTTGCTTCCAACACCATGGCAGTGTTAAAGCACCTGGGTGTCTCTCGTGCCATACTCATTGGGCACTCAACCGGGGGAATGCTGGCGGCCCGCTTTGCCTTGATGTATCCGGAAGCTGTCGAGAAACTGGTCATGGTTAACCCTATCGGGTTGGAAGACTGGAAGGCGTTAGGCGTGCCTGGTCGGACAGTGGACCAATGGTACGAGAGAGAGCTGAAACTTTCAGCTGATGGGGTGCGCCAGTACGAGAAGTCCGCCTATTACGGCGGGCGCTGGAAAGCGGATTACGAGCGCTGGGTGGACATGCTGGCAGGGCTCAATCAGGGACCGGGGCACCAGTTGGTCGCCTGGAATTCGGCGCTTATATACGACATGATTTTTACCCAGCCGGTCGTGTATGAGTTTCCCCAGTTGAAAGTGCCTACCACCCTGATGCTCGGCGATGCCGATACCACTGCCATCGGCAGTGACATTGCGCCGCCGGAGGTTAAGGCAAAGATCGGACACTATAAACTGCTGGGCAAGCAGATCATCAAAACGATTCCGAACGGCCGTTTGATAGAATTTCCCGGCTTTGGGCATGCGCCACAGATAGAAGACCCCGCAATGTTTCATAAGTCCTTGCTCAATGAGTTGGCAACTCGCTGAAGACGATGAAAAGGAGAAAATATATGCCTAAATATGGTTTTATCGGCCTCGGTATCATGGGAAGCCCTATGGCGGCCAATCTTATCAAGGCTGGTTTTGATGTCACCGTCTGGAACCGCACGCCGGGCAAGTGCGCACCGCTGGTAGCCCTTGGCGCCCGCCAGGTGGAAAGTCCCCGCCAGGTGGCCGAAAGCTGCGACATCACTTTTGCCATGCTGGCCGACCCCGCCGCCGCGCATGCTGCCTCTTTCGGCCCGGAAGGTGTTCTTGAAGGGATCAGTGACGGGCGCGGCTACATCGACATGTCAACGGTGGACGACGCGACCTCCTGCGCCATCGCAGCGGCTATCGTCAAGGCTGGCGGCCGTTTTCTGGAGGCCCCGGTCTTCGGGACAAAGAAGCCGGCCGAGGACGGCACCCTGATCATCCTTACCGCCGGCGACCAGAGCCTCTACGATGAGGCTGCCGCGGCGCTCGACAAACTGGGCAAGCTGCGCCTCTATCTCGGCGCTGTCGGCCAGGGTGCGCGCATGAAACTGGTGCTCAACATGATCATGGGCGGCATGATGACGGCCTTCTGCGAAGGAATGGCCCTTGGGCAGAAGGGGGGGCTCGACTGCAGCCAGATCCTGGCGGTGCTTGACGCCGGACCGCTCGCCAATCCGATGTTCAAGGGAAAGGGGCCCATGCTGATGGCGGGAAATTTCCCTACCAGCTTCCCGCTCAAGCATATGCAGAAGGACCTGCGACTGGCCGTCGCCCTCGGTGACAAACTGGGTCAACCGCTCCACAGCGCTGCCATGGCTAATGAGACCTTTAAACGGGCCTGTGCCGCAGGGCATGCTGATGAGGACTTTTCGGCGGTCTACCGGGTCATCGGGTAACATATCAAGACAACTTGGAAACCCCGGAAACTGGTGAAATTGGAAGAAAGCATCACACTTGTGCCACGCCTACTGAGGTCGAGGCGGGCCTCAGATCACATAACAGGAGATTGACCCAATGAAACATCTTTTAAACTGATTCATTCTAATTCGCGGCTAAGCGTAAAAAATGCTCTGGTCGACACCCGGTGTGGGTAGCGGCGTAGACCAGTCTAGGAAATATGGTTGACAGATTGAACCTGCGGTTAAACCGGTATTGGCACTCTCCCAGATAGCGATAGCCATATTTTTCAAAGTCAAAGGCATGATATGTACCACTAATGGCGGTCTTCAAATTGCCGAGTATGGTATTGACCCAGTCAAAGCAATCCATGTCGGTGCTCTTACGATCTTTACCAACAACTTCACGGTGGTGAATACAGCCAGCCTCTTCTACCGCTGTGAAGCAACTGAGTCCATCAGAAACGACTACGGTATCAGGGACCAAGGACTGCTTGGCCCAGGAAGCTACTTCGTCGAGACTGAATCTCTTAACTTGCCTAAAAACGGCATATTTTGGATTATTACTGGCATTGGTCTGGACAGCTGCTATAAATGGGACCTTGTTTTCAGAGCCGCGTCCGGCTTTACCACCGGGGTTTTCGCCGCCGAGATATGCATCGTCAACTTCGACGCGGCCGTGAAGCTTGGTTGTCTCTTCGCGCTCATACATGACTTGCATAAGCTTGTGTTTCACGCGCCAGGCAGCGGAATAGCCAGCCCCCAGATGCCTTTTTAATTCCAAGATCGAGATGTTATTCTTATTCTGTGTGATGAAAAACATCGCCTGGAACCATTTGACCAAGGGCAGTTTCGTTGAGTGAAAAATGGTGCCTTGGGTCAGTGAAGTTTTTTTGCGACAAGTGATGCATTGAAATATCAGCAGCCCGTCCCGTCGATAACAATAATGATGCATGTTACCACACTCCGGGCAGCGGAAGCCTTCTGGCCAGCGGGATTTTTCCAGCGCATCTTCGCACTTCTCCTCAGTGCCATATTTGTCGATGAACTGGCTTAAACTCAGGCCTGGCTGCATTTGGATATTGTTCTTTCCCATGGTATAACCTCCCTGAAGGTAGATACCATGAGCTTACAATAAGTATGTGACAGAATAAGTCGTTTACTAAAATAGCCGCGAATTAGAATGAATCAGGTCTTTTAATGCCTCTTCTGCTCAGCCTTGTGCTGCTGATGACAGGCTGTGCTTCATATAAAATATGCCGCCACGTAAAACCAGTGCTGACGGAAGTCGCCCGCAGCGACCGCCAGTGGACGGGGATCGCCGTCTCTCGAGACGGCCGGATCTTCGTCAATTACCCGCGCTGGTCGGATAACGTCCCCTTCTCCGTCGGTGAACTTCATCCCGATGGCAGCGTCAGCCCCTATCCCGATGCTGAACTGAACCGCTGGGAGCCGACACTTGCGGCTGCCGAGCACTTCGTCTGCGTTCAGAGCGTCGTCGTGGACCGGGAAGGGTATCTCTGGATCCTCGATCCGGCCAGTCCCAGTTTCCAGGGGGTTGTGGCCGGCGGTCCCAAGCTGTTAAAGATCGATCTGACAACTAACCGCATCATTCAGACCGTTCGTTTTGCACAGCCGATCATTAAAGCGGAAAGCTATCTCAACGATGTGCGCATCGATACACAACGGAAGGTGGCCTACATCACCGACTCCGGAGTCGGGGCCATCGTGGTGGTTGATCTCGTCTCAGGTACGAGCAGACAGCTCCTGGCAAACCACCCCTCCACCCACTCCGAGGGGCTGGTCCTGACCATCGAGGGACGGCCATGGCGGCGTCCCGACGGCAGCGCCCCCCAGATTCATGCCGACGGCATAGCTCTCGATAACGAGGGGTACTACCTCTACTACCAGGCCCTCACCGGCCGCACCCTATATCGCATCGAGACCCGCTGGCTCCGCGATGTCGCGATCACCGAGAAAGAACTGGCAGCCAAAGTGGAAACGCTGGGCCAGACCGGCGCCGCTGACGGCCTTATTTACTCCCCTGACGGCAGGATTTACCTTTCGGCGTTGGAGGAGGATGCCATCAAGTCCTATGTTCCCGGCGGTAGAGCGGAGATTGTCGTGAAAAGTCCTGAACTGGCCTGGCCGGACAGTTTTGCCTTTGGACCCGACGGGAGTCTGTATGTAACGACCTCCCAGATCCACCGCGGCCCCAAACCTCCGGAGCCCTACAAAATTTACAAGCTCGAAAGGAAGCCTTAAAATGCTCTCATTTGCCATCGATGAACAGAAGTGCACCAAATGCGGCAAGTGCGTCGCCGACTGTCCGGCTCAGATCATCGCTATGACAGCCGGTTATCCGGCAATTGATCCGGAAAATGAAGCTGCCTGCTACAAGTGCCAGCATTGTTTGGCTATCTGCCCCACGGCTGCCGTTACCATTCTGGGCCTTGTGCCGGAGAACAGCCGGACACTCGTCGCCGCCGTTCCGCCTCCGGAGCAGTTGGAGACTCTGATCAAGGGGCGGCGCTCGGTGCGACGCTACCTGGAAGAGAATGTCGATCCAAGACTGATACAACAACTGCTCGATGTCGCCTGGTATGCCCCCACTGGTGTCAATTCCCGCCAGGTTCAATTTACCGTGGTGGATGATCGTGCCAAGATGACACAGCTGCGCGAAGAGATCATGGCCGGGTTGGGACGCCTGGTTCGGGAGACTACACTTCCTCCCGAATACGAACGGTTCACGACGATTCTATCGGTGTGGGAGGATAAGGGGGTTGACATCATATTCCGCAACGCCCCGCACCTGCTGATCGCTTCTGCACCGCGACAGGTAGTAACCCCACTGGCTGACTGCCTGATAGCCCTTTCCTATTTCGACCTGTACGCTCAATCCAACGGAATCGGCACTGTTTGGGGAGGACTGGCCAAGCTCGCTATCGACGAGCTGGTTCCTGACTGCCGTGCGACTCTCGGCATCCCCGAGGACCACCTGCTCGGCTACGTCATGATGTTTGGCAATCCGGCCATCCACTACCAGCGGACAGTGCAGCACGGCCCGGCGATCATTCATCGGATGTAGATAAACGTAGCCAGTACTTGACCGTGCTGGATTATCCGACACATGAAAGGAGAAAATATCATGCAAAACAAGAATATCGAACAGATTACCCTGGGTGACAGCGGCATTTCCGTCAGCAAGGTCTGTCTGGGCACCTGGGCCATCGGGGGATGGATGTGGGGCGGCTCCGAAGAGGAGGAGTCGATCCGTACCATCCATGCGGCACTCGACCGGGGAGTGAATTTTCTCGACAGCGCGCCGGTGTATGGCTTTGGCCGTTCCGAGGAAATCGTCGGCAAGGCCCTCATGGGATACGTGAAAAGAGAAGATGTGATCATCGCGACCAAGGTCGGTCTGGAATGGGACGACAAGGGGACGGTATTCAGAAATTCCACCCGCAAGAGGATTCTCAATGAGGTTGAGGATTCGCTGCGCAGGCTGCAGACTGACTACATCGACCTCTACCAGATCCACTGGCCGGACCCCCTGACTCCCATTGAGGAGACCGCGCAGGTTATGGACGAACTCCTGAAAGCCGGTAAAATACGGGCGGTTGGCGTCAGTAACTACACCCCTGAGCAGATGGATGCCTTCCGGCAGGTTGCCCCGCTACACTCGGTCCAATCCCCCTACAACCTGTTCGAACGTCAGATCGAAGCGGACGTACTGCCCTACGCCAAAAAGCACGGCATTGCCGTCCTGGCCTATGGGGCCATCTGCCGGGGGCTGCTGTCCGGCAAGATGAAGGCGGATACTCCCTTCCAGGGGGACGACTTGCGTCAACACGACCCCAAGTTCCGGGAGCCCCGCTTTGCCCATTATCTGGGTGCCGTCGCCGAACTCGACGATCTGGCGGCAAAAAGGCATGGCCGCCGCGTTCTCGAGCTGGCCATACGCTGGGTGCTGGACCAGGGGGCAATCGCCCTGTGGGGAGCCCGGCATCCCGGTCAGCTCGATCCGGTCGCTCAGGTCTTTGGCTGGTCTTTGACGGATCAGGATCTAAAGGATATTGACGAGATTATCCGCAGAAATGTGCCAAACCCGGTCGGCCCGGAATTCATGGCCCCGCCGCAACGGAAGCCGGTGACGCCCCAGGTTGGTTGACGATGCAAAGGAACCGCCGTCAGTAGCGAGCAAATCCTGATTGCAAGGAGAGCAGCTGTCTCTTGCCCCCGGCATGACGTTAAGCTGCCCACCTCTGACAGGGCAGCAGGCAACGGAATCTCACACAAGGAAGATAGCCTATGAAATACGTGTCCCTGGGAAGGACCGATCTGACCATTTCGGAATTTGGATTTGGATGCATTCCCATTATCCGCTATTCCCAAAATGATGCCGTCAAGGTGCTTAAATATGCGTTAGAGCGTGGTATCACCTTCTTTGACACGGCAAACGCCTATCGTGACAGTGAAGAGAAGATCGGGATCGCATTTGCCGGAAAACGTGACAAAGTGGTACTTGCCACGAAGACTCTGAAACGTGGAGCAGATGAGGCTTTGGGGCATCTGGAAAACAGCCTGCGAATGTTGCGGACTGACCATATCGACCTGTATCAGCTCCACCAGATTGCCCAGGAGAAGGATTGGCAGGAGGTGACCGGGCCGTCGGGAGCGCTGGAAGCGGTCATGAAGGCAAAAGCAGCCGGGAAAGTCAGATATGTCGGCGTGACGTCCCACAGCCTGCAGATGGCCCTCAGGCTGGTCCGCACCGGCCTGTTCGATACGATCCAGTTCCCCTTCAACCTCATTGAGGAGGGGGCCAAGGACGAACTGCTCGCTGCGACCCGAGAGATGGGGATGGGCTTTATCTGTATGAAGCCTTTCGGTGGCGGTGTGATCGACAATGCCGTGGTGGCCTTCAAGTATCTCCGGGATCATCCCGACGTAATACCGATCCCCGGCTTTGAATCCTGTGAGCAGGTGGATGAGATTGTTTCCCTCTACTCGGAAGAGAACATAATCAACGAGCAGGACCTCAGAATCATGGAAGGCTATCGCAGCGAACTGGGCAAGAGATTCTGCCGGCGCTGCGAGTATTGTCAGCCTTGTCCGCAGGGGGTAATGATAACGCCGGCCATGGGCTATCCGATCGTTGCCTCGCGCATGTCCCCAGCGGTTGCGGTTGAATTCTGCAAGAATCCGATGGAGAGCGTGCTGCTCTGTGTCAAATGTAGTGCCTGCCTGGAACGCTGTCCATACGATTTGCCGATTGTTGATATCCTGAAAGCCAATTACGCGCTCTACGAAAAGCACCTGAAAGAAAAGCAGGTCTGATGACAGGAGGTAGCATAGATGAAAGTTTTCGCAATCAATGGCAGCCCGCGAAAGAAATGGAACAGTGCGATGCTGCTTGAAAAAGCACTTGAGGGCGCGGCATCCCAAGGAGCTGAAACCGAGCTCATCCATCTCTATGATCTTGATTTCAAGGGGTGCACGAGCTGTTTTGCCTGCAAGCTCAAGGGCGGAAAGAGTTACGGGAAATGCGCCATGAACGATGGGCTGACCTCTGTCCTTGAAAAGCTCGCCACTGCCGATGCCTTCTTGCTTGGTTCGCCGATCTACTTCGGCACGGTGACCGGAGAGATGCGTTCCTTCATGGAACGCTTGCTCTTCCCATACCTGACCTATACCCGGCCGCCAGGATCGTTATTCGACCGGAAGATCCCAACTGCGTTCATTTACACCATGAACGTGTCGGAAGAGATGATGAAGGAGCATCATTATCCCGTGCATATCGGCCTGAATGAAAGTGTATTGAGCCGGACCTTCGGGCAGTCCGAATCGATCTGCTGCTTTGAAACGCTCCAGTTTGAGGACTACGACAAGGTTGTGTTCAGCTACTTCGATCCGGAGGAACGGAGGGAACGGCGCAAAACGGTCTTCCCGGAGGATTGCAGCAAAGCCCTCGCCTTGGGCGCCCGATTGGCGTCGCCGTGAAACCGACATGGCTGAGCTGCAATCTGCCATAACCAGGCCATTGAAAGATATCTGGCGAGAATCTTTGTTCCCACCAAGATGTACGTAATCTGATTCGCTATGCTGGAATACGGCCGGATAGAGGCTGATTTATGAAAACCACTAGCGGCTGATTGCATCATTTTTAACAAAGATGGTCCCTCGCGGTTCATCAAAGGAATCATAGCTCATGGCCAACATCATCCTTCTGGCGGTCTGTCTCCTGACAGGCATCGGCCTCAAAAAAACCGGTCGTTTCCCCGTAGCGACTCCGGCAGCGCTGAACGCCTTCATTATCCATATCTCGTTGCCTGCATTGGCAATTCTGCATATCCATAACATGAAACTGGACACTTCTCTGGTGCTGACAGCATCTATGGCCTGGCTGCTGTTCGGTTGCGCCTGGGCACTTTTCATCATTGCCGGAAAGGTGTTCAAGCTTGACAGGGAGACAGTTGGTGCCCTGATATTGGTAGCTGGATTGGGAAACACCTCCTTTGTCGGTTTGCCGATGATCGAGGCCTACTTCGGCAAGGAGTATCTGGGTATCGGTATCATAGCTGACCAGTTGGGTTCTTTTATGGTGCTCGCCACCCTTGGCATTCTCGTTGCCACCTTATATTCCTCCGGAAATGTTTCACCACGGCAGATGGCGCGAAAGGTGTTGATGTTTCCGCCATTTCAAGCGCTTATACTTGCTCTCCTGCTCAAACCTGTGCATTTTCCTGAATGGTCTGTGACAATACTTGAAAAACTTGGCAACACCCTCACATCCCTGGCGCTCGTTTCGGTTGGTTTTCAGCTCCAATTCACCGGTATAAAGGCGGAGTTGAAATCATTATCATTGGGGCTGCTCTACAAGCTGCTACTGGGTCCAGCAATCATCTATCTGCTGTATGCTTCCTTGCCGGGTGCCATTGGTACTGTCGCACAGATCACGATTTTTGAAGCTGCCATGGCACCGATGATAACGGCAGGCATCATAGCCATCGATCATGATTTAAAACCCCAACTTGTCGGAATGCTGGTAGGGATCGGTATACCGCTATCCTTTGTGACTCTTCATTTCTGGCACATGTTTCTGACCAGCATATGACTTAACTGACAGCAGGCTGAATTTATCGACAAGGAGAAACCATCATGTCTCATTTATTTGAGCCACTTACCCTACGCAGCATAACGCTTCCAAATCGGATTGCCGTATCACCCATGTGCCAGTATTCAAGTGTGGATGGCTTCGCAAATGACTGGCACCTGGTCCACCTCGGCAGCCGAGCTGCCGGAGGAGCGGGACTGGTACTGACCGAGGCTGCTGCAGTAACCCCGCAGGGGCGCATCAGTCCGCGGGATCTTGGAATCTGGAACGACAATCACATAGAATTTCTGGCACGCATCGTTCACTTTATCGCACAACGGGGAAGCGTAGCCGGAATCCAACTGGCTCACGCCGGTCGCAAGGCCAGTACACCTCCACCGTGGGAGAATCGACCCGTCACCTTGACCGAGGCGGAAGGTGGCTGGCCGATTGTGGCCCCCAGTGCCATACCCTTTGACGATGGTTGTATCGTACCATCGGCACTGACCGAAGAAGAGATTCAGGACATAGTGGCGGCTTTTGTCCAGGCAGCCCGCCGCTCATTACTGGCAGGGTTCCGAATTGCCGAAATTCATGCTGCCCATGGCTACCTGCTGCACCAGTTTCTCTCTCCGCTCAGTAACCAGCGAACAGACCGATATGGCGGCAGTTTTGAGAACCGTACAAGGTTGCTTCGGGACATCGTGACGGCTGTCAGGGGCGTTTGGCCGGAGAATCTGCCACTCCTAGTAAGAATCTCGGCTACCGATTGGGTCGAAGGAGGATGGGATATCGAGCAGTCTCTCGAACTGGTGCGTCAGCTTCTGCCGTTGGGAGTTGATTTGATCGATTGTTCTTCCGGCGGCAGTGACCCGCATGCCCGAATACCTCTTGGGGCAGGCTATCAGACCCAGTTCGCCGAACAGGTACGCCGAGAGACTGGTGGCAAGACCGGCGCAGTTGGGCTGATTACAGCGCCGGCTCAAGCAGATCACATCATACGTTCAGGCCAGGCTGATCTGGTATTGCTTGCAAGAGAATCACTCCGTGAGCCTTATTGGCCGCTTAGGGCCGCCCGTGAACTTGGGTACCTTATAGCGTGGCCTGCTCAGTATGCACGCTCGGCGCCGGCCCATACCCCGGTTTACCTGCCGGATGATAATTTTAAAGAATGAAAAGAAGCACAGAATTTTGCGCTAAGTTGGCACTCTATCGCTATTTGGGCGTTGCTGGCACGCCCTGGTCGTCGCTGGACAGGGTGTGACACCGGCGCACGTTGCGTTGGCATGGTTCCGATACTCTGCTCTTGCCTAAACAAGTGCGTAGTTGGCGAACTGGAAACCTCTATCGGAAACGGTGTAAGGTGGATATGCATCGCAGTAGGGCTAACAGCGTAGAAGTCTTGCTGAGAGGAGAAAACTTTTGTCGGGAATTCTCACATTGGTCTTTGCAGTCACCTGCGGAGGTGTCGTTGCAAATCTCTATTACAGTCAACCGCTCTTGGCCAGCATTGCGGCAGAATTTCAGGTCTCGACGACCAAGGCCGGGCTGCTGGTGACAATAACGCAAATCGGATACGCCTCTGGTCTTGCCTTCCTTGTCCCCTTGGGAGACGCGCTCGACAGGCGCCGTCTGACAATATGCCTCTGCACCTTGACTGCGGTCGCGCTCTTGGTAGCCGCCTGGAGCCCGTCATATCATCTGCTTTGTATCGCGTTGGTGATTGTCGGCCTTTCTTCGTGCGCGGTCCAGGTGCTCGTTCCTTTCGCAGCCTCCCTGGCTCCGGATGCGACGCGTGGGAGGGTTGTCGGCACCGTCATGAGCGGACTCCTTCTTGGAATCTTGCTGGCGCGGACAGTCTCGGGCTTTATAGCTGAGTTTTTAGGATGGCGTGCAGTTTATGTTTTCGCTTTCTGCGCGATGACAGTGCTGATCGCGTTGTTGGGAAAGCTACTGCCATCTGACCCACACCGTCCGCATACTCCTTATCTTCAACTTCTGAGATCGACAGGACGAATGGCGCTCGAAGACCCTGTACTACGTGAGCGATCTCTTTACGGAGCCCTTGCTTTTGCCGCCTTTAGTTTGCTTTGGACCGGGCTGACGTTCGTGCTCAACGCGCCACCTTACAGCTTCAGCGAAAGCCGGATCGGCCTCTTTGGGCTTGCAGGGGCCGCTGGGGCCTTTTCCGCCTCCGGTGCTGGTCGTTTGGCGGATAGCAGGCGGTCCCGCTTCGCCACCGGCCTCTTTGGAGCGGCAATAATTGTATCATACGGGCTGATCTGGCTTGGCGGGCACAGCCTGGCGGCGATGATCGCCGGAGTGGTCATTCTCGACATAGGTGTACAGGGGTTGCATATCACTAACCAGGGCGTAATTTATCGAGGTAAAGCCGATGCCCGCAGCAGGGTAACCACGGTTTACCTGACCTCGTACTTCATCGGAGGTGCTTTGGGATCCACTCTTGCGAGCGCCAGCTATGCTTGGGGCGGATGGCCTGCTGTATCGGCCTGCGGCGCAGCCATAGGTGGGTTGATCCTTCTTCGCTGGCTACCTTGGTGGAAATTTGATGGACGCATGCCACCGGCTTCCTGATGTTGATTATGTTGCGGCCCACTGACCTGCCCCCGATAACCCCTCAAAGATTCTTTTAGCATCGAATGAGCTTTTTGAAAGGGCCAGTCAGTACAGAGAATAAACAAGACTGCTGTTGAGTGCCGGACATAGAAAGACCCAGCCCCACGACTATTATCGCAATGGTACGTTGACGGGATAACTTTCATGCTGTTTTAGCCGCAAATGTGTAGGGCGATTACCGCCGCCGAAGAACAGACAGCAACCACTAGGGAAATATCAAATAACATACAACAGATTACTGGAGTGGTTCAACAAACATCACATGGCGCACAAGAATCAGCCACAGCGGCTACCCAGCTTCATGGCAATGCGGAAGAGCTTCAACGTCTGGTTCATCAATTCAAGCTATAAATATTATTTGCAAATAGTGAGCAATTTATAACTGAAGGACGTGGAGCACCAAATTCGTGAGATCATCCGGATGGTCAGCAACAGATAAGCTGGAAAGACGATATCAGCATACATAATAAGTGGTTGTGAAAACAAGATTACACAGGAATTACACAGACAAAAGAAAATGGGTTACAGCGTAAGCCGTAACCCATTATTATTGTTATTGTTGGCGTCCCCTTGTGGACGCACTTCGAACTTTTTGAGATTCAAATGATTTTGACGGATTTGATTCGGCGGACCTTGCCTGATCCTCAAATAATAAACATGATGCTGTTCAGTACTTGGACCTCGTCTCTCATACTGAAGTTAAACACATTCTGGGATTTAATTATGCCACAGGGACGCTTAAACCACCAGTGGCATAGATACTCCAGCTTCTATTTAATGCGGCAAACTTTACTCTGCAAAAGCATTAAATATGTTTTTCTAAACAGAACGTACAACGACAGCTTCTATTTCAGCCAGCACATGATCCAGTGGAGTTCCCAATAATTTTCCGATTTGTGTAAGTGAGAAGATGCCACACACCGTCTGTTTTCCATCAGGACCATCAGAAACTACCAATCCATGCTGTCTACTAGCCTTTTTCAACGTTGCAACGATTTGACCGATGTCCGCATTTTGAACGTCTTCAATTTTCATAACTTCCAGTTCATGCTGAGGTGTCATTACGTCGCGTACCATGATATCAGCATGAGTTCCACCCATGCTCTGCAGAAAACGCATTGGCTTCTCGCCAAGTATATCGCTGGCAGTCAACAGACCGGCAACCTGGTCGTTACTGTTCAAGACTATCAGCGCTCTCACTCCATATCGGATCATCTTTGAATTAGCAACTTCAAGAAGTAGTGTTGGACGCGCCACAACAAGTGAAACCTTATTAAAATCGGTAAGCGCCGATATAGCAGGATCATCCAGTTTTATATGCTCTGGAAGAACCTGAACCGGGCGTGCAAAAGATGACTCAGCTTTCAGTTTATGCGACTTCAGTATTTCAAATTCTCTAATCAATGTTAATGCTCCTTTAACCACTTATTTTGTTATGAGTTATAAAACCTGCTGGTGAACATGGTTGTAAAACAAATGTAACTCACCATTTTTTCAGTACATCAGTACCATTCAAACGTAGAATCGTCAAGTCAGCAACGTATTTTTAAGATTTTGGTGTTAATGACACGCCTGCAGATGGCCGAAGTGCGGGCGGTTTGATGATCGCCAACATGGGGTCCACTATACTTTGGGAAACACGTCTGATGATTCACCGACCAAGATACAAGAACCAAGTTCTTTGTCGTTCGATTTTCCAGGCCCAGATAGTTCTCCATAGAGTTTTACGAGAATTGGTATAGGCAACCTAAAGACCGCAATTCAAGGCACCTATCACAGTTTCGACTTCGAAAAGTACGCTGGGCGTTACCTTGCAGAAGTTCAATATCTCTTCAACCGTAGATTTGATCTGCTTTCCAGGCTGCCAAGGCTCTTGTATGCCAGTACAAGAACCGGTAAGCGGCCAGAACACTGGCTAAGAATGGCTGTAAATCAGATGTAATCAGCAAATACTTTGGGTTGGCTTTAGCAAATGGTGTGGGTCGGCTTCGAAGTTTGACCCTGTATCGGCGGCCGGCTTGACACATCTCTTAACGTAATATCGGCAAGTTATAAAATGGTAGGCAGGTCAACTTCGGCGCCGATAAGAGTCAGACTAATAATCTGGTTCACAGCTTTTTTGCCACTCGTCGGCGATTTCATTCCAATTCATCGGCCGTTCCCTTTTTCACTTCCAGTCCAAACGTCCCAGAATTGTGGATCGGCTACCAACCCCGCAACGGTGCAGGAGGTATTCTCAGCCTAACTTGACGATGCCCTAAAAGTGCTTAGGACAACTTTCTTAATCGAAAAAAAACTTGACGGTTAGGAGTAAAACGATTAATGTTTCACTATACGGCACAGCGTTCCGTGAAATAAATAAAAAGACGAGATATTTAATGGTCTCGCTCCTGACAGGAGAAATGATGATCTTGGCATCACAAATGGAGTTTGCCCGTAGAGGACAGATTACAGAGAAAATGAAAAAAGTTGCTCTTAACGAGGGAGTTGATCCGGAATTTATCCGCGCCGGTCTCGCAGCCGGAACAATTGTTATTTGTAATAATGTTAAGCACCTGAATGGCAGGTTAATGGCTGTTGGAAAAGGTTTGCGCACAAAGGTCAATGCTAATATCGGCACCAGCCGAGATGATACTGACATAGAGAACGAATTAAATAAGGCTCGAGTCGCTGTAGCGGCTGGGGCAGATGCACTTATGGATTTATCAACTGGCGGCCCTGTTGATGAAATTCGTAGAGCTATAATAGCCGAAACAGATGCCAGCATAGGAAGTGTGCCACTTTATCAGGCTGCACTTGATGCTGTGAGTGTGCATAAAAAGGCTATTATCGATATGACGGTTGAAGACATATTTGCGGCAGTCGAGAAACATTTGGAGGATGGAGTCGACTTTATTACCGTTCATTGTGGTGTAACCCGTAGGACAGTTGAATTGATGAAACGCGAAGGACGGATCATGGATGTTGTTTCACGTGGCGGGTCGTTTACAGTTGAGTGGATGATGAGAAACAACGCTGAGAATCCTTTATATGAACATTTTGACAGGCTGTTACATATCATTAAACCCTACGATGCAGTGCTTTCCTTGGGAGATGGCTTTAGGCCCGGATGTTTAGCTGATGCGACTGATCGTGCACAGATCCACGAACTAATTTTACTTGGAGAGCTTACCCAGAGAGCATGGGATGCAGATGTGCAGGTTATTATTGAGGGCCCAGGCCATATGCCTTTAAATCAGATAGTTACAAACGTTCAGCTGCAGAAACAACTTTGTCATGGCGCTCCATTCTATGTTTTAGGGCAACTGGTTACGGACATTGCACCTGGTTACGACCACATTACCAGTGCAATTGGAGGTGCTATTGCAGCTGCTGCGGGAGCAGACTTCCTCTGTTATGTGACGCCCAGCGAGCACCTGCGTCTACCATCGGCTGATGATGTTCACGAAGGGGTGATCGCTAGTCGCATTGCAGCCCATGCCGCAGACATAGTTAAAGGGGTGCCTGGCTCACTTAACAAGGATATAGCAATGGCAAAATGCCGTAAAGCTCTCGATTGGGAAGGGCAGTTCGCATTAGCCCTCGATCCTCCAAAAGCAAGGCGCGTGAGGGCCGAATCTGGGGTTAACGAGGAACACGGTGCCTGCACAATGTGCGGAGAATTTTGCGCTTATAAAATCATGGATACAGCAATTCCAAATATGTAATTAACAGATTGCGTATTCCGGTGAAACCGTCCGGTGACACTGACGGTTTGGCGGCCGCCATTCCGGTGGGAATGCGGCCACCGTTCCGCTGATTCCGGCCAGTGTCGAGAGTGTGTCTCGGGGTGGGTGTTTTTACACTGTCACAGTTTT
>CAIYDX010000408.1 GCA_903925005.1 uncultured Geobacteraceae bacterium | reverse complement strand
TCACCAGGTGCGTGATCCGCAGAAGTCCCATCCGCTCGGCACCGGCCTTGGATTAACGATCTCGCGGGAGATCGTTGAAAAAATGGGAGGGACTATCTGGGTCGAAAGCGAGTTGGGGGACGGCGCGGTGTTCTGCTTCACCGTGCCGCTCTTTGGCGAAACGCAAGGCGGTAAAAGTTAATATCCAAAAGACAGTCCGGACTAGTCATGCAGAACAGTACCGACATCAACCCTATCCCCTACGACCTGCAGCAGGAAATCACTGCGGCCTGTTCCATCGGTCAGCTGCGCGCAGTCGGTCTGCGGCTGCCGGAGATAGTCGGGCTGGCCATCCGGGCAGACTCCGGCACAAAGAATATTGCGCGACTCATCTCCCGCTTCAACGATGCCATAACCATGCGCCTGATCGCCCTGCTGGACGACTCGGAGGGTATCCGACTCCCCGAAAAAGCCACTTTTCTTGTCTTAGGCAGCGAAGGACGGGGCGAACAGACTCTGCGCACCGACCAGGACAACGCCATAGTCTACAGCGACGATATCCATTCTGATGAGCTTAGTCGTGTCGAGCTTTTCTCCGTCCGGCTCGTGGATGCCCTTGAAGAGATCGGGATCCCCCGCTGTCCAGGCAACATAATGGCCAGCACCCCCCAATGGCGCCACAACGTCAACGATTGGAAGCAGCTTCTGAATCGATGGATCACTGTCCCCACTCCCGACCACATACTCAACTTCGGCATGCTTCAAGATCTGCGGGCCCTGCACGGAGATAAGACCCCGGCAATGCAATTGCGTGATCATATCTGCACCGTAGTACAGTGCCACGTCGTATTCTTCCCCAACATGGCGCAACATGTTGTCCGTTTCCCATCGCCGTTCACCATCTTCGGCAGCATCCGGGTCGAGCAGAGCGGAATGTATAAGGGGATGATCGATCTCAAGAAAGCCGGCATCTTCGCAATCACCACCGGCACGAGCCTCCTGGCGCTTGAATACGGCATCATCGGCGGAGACACCTGGAAAAAGCTCGAACGACTGAATAAACTCGGTTTTTTCTCAAGCTGTGATAGCAAAGCGATCGAAAAAGCATTCACTTTCCTTGTTCAGCTCCGCCTCCAGCAGCAGTTGCGAGATCTATCACGTGACACCCCTCCCACAAACTATGTTGATCCGCGGTTCATGACCGACAGTGAAAATGAGCAGTTCCGGCAAGCCCTCAAAGGGGTCAACACTTTCCTCTGGATATTCCGCGACCACTACCTGCTCGACTATGCCTCCATGTGAGTATGCAGGAGGCGTCTTCATATATCGCCGATCCACTTGAAGCGCGGCACATTCCGCCCATCAACTGACACCTCCTCAAGGAACATATAGAGCGGTCTGACCCATAACGAATAGTCGCCGTACTGTTTTCTGTAAACCACCATCTCCTCTTCAGTCTCGCTGTGGCGGGCAATATCGATCACCTCGTAGAAATTGCCTTTGTAATGCCGGTACCGGCCGAGACGAATCGCACTCATACTTTGCCCTTGCCGGACAAGGTGTAGAATACCAGCCCCAGATATTCGTGAACGACGGTTGCGGTTGTCTCTAACGAACCGGCATCGGGAAACCAGTCGGCCCAGACCGTGGAGCGGACCGGACCAGTGTGAAAAGATGACGGCACGGGGACCACTTCCATGCCGGTTTTGCGGAAAGCCTCGATTGAACGACGCATATGGAAGGCCGACGTCACCAGGATCGGCCGGTTCAACCCTTTTTGCTTCAGTATTTCCCTGCTGAAGCGGGCATTCTCCATCGTATCGAGGCTTTTGTCTTCCAGCAGAATCTTGTCTGCAGGGACGCCAAGATCGACCATGAAACGCTTAACCACCGAAGCTTCCGAAGTGCGACCGGCAAAAACCGAACCTCCCGTAAAAAGCACCGGCAGGCCAAGTCTATGCTGAAGGCGCACCGCCGTGACCACCCGGCCGATCATACCGTCCGAAGGGGCGCCACGGCCGCTCAGGTCGGGAACACCATCATACACACCACCCCCAAGGAGTACGATCACATCCCCATTCGGGTTGGCCGGGATGGTAAGGCCACGTTCCAGCGCGATCATTAATGGGTCAGCCACGAAGGCGCTCGACAAGGCCCAGAGCAGCAGTACCGGAAGCAGGAAGGCAAACGCGGTGGCGGGGTGCCTCCGTTTCAACTGGATTGCCGCACAAACGCCAAGAAGCAGTATTATGCAACCGGGCGGCAGTAAAAAAGCTGATATCAGTTTTTTTATAAAGAATCCCATGACACATCCCTCTAATTCCAATTTCAAATCAAAGATGAAATCAAGGCGGTGAGGATTGAGGCGCCGAAGACGAGCCAACGATGATAGCGCTTTGATTTGGAATTGGAATAACAGACCGGCGATCCGGTGTCTAGAAAAAGCTGCGCCGCACCTCTTGTCCGGCGATAAAATACAAACACCCCGCCAGAATTCAGCGAGGTGCTTGTGGAACTGCTATGGAACCGCGGATCAGACTTGAACGACTTCCTTGACGCCCGGGATTTGCTCCTTCATGGCGCGTTCGATCCCCATCTTAAGCGTCATGGTGGACATCGGACAGCTGCCGCAGGCGCCTTTCAGCCGCACCTTGACAACGCCCTCTTCCGTTACTTCCACTAACTCTACATCGCCGCCATCGGCCTGCAAACCGGGGCGTACCTGTTCAAGAACTCTCAGTACTTCTTCTTTCATCTGTTTATTCTCCTTTGTATGTGATGTTGCTCAACTAACTCACTCTGCTATTTAGGCAGCCCCGGCTCGGTCAGATGCTCCGGCTGCATTATTACATCCAGTTCCGACTCCGGCATCAGCCCCTGCTCCAGCACTATTTCCCTGATACTTTTGCCGCCGGCGACCGATTCCTTGGCGATAGCCGCCGAGGCGTTGTAGCCGATATACGGCGCCAGCACCGTCACCAACCCGAGCGAATCCTCCAGATACCGGCGGCAGCGCGCTTCGTTAGCCGTTATCCCATTTATACAGGATTTGGTGAATTTCTGCACGCAATTCTTGAGTATTTCCATTGAAAACGTCAGATTCCAGGATATAAGCGGCATCATCACATTCAGTTCCAGCTGCCCCGCCTGCGTTGCCAGCATGATCGCCTGATCGCACCCGATAACCTGAAAGCAGACCATGTTGGTCATTTCGGCCATGGAGGGGTTGATCTTGCCCGGCATGATCGATGATCCGGGCTGAATCGCCGGGAGGCGGATCTCGTCCATACCGGTACGTGGCCCCGAAGCCAGCAGGCGCAAGTCGTTGGCGATCCGCCCGAGATTGACTGCGGTACGCCGTAGAGCAGAGGAGAGTGCCAGGAAGGGGTCCATGTTCTGCATCGCCTCGAACAGGTCAGGGGAGGCGATCAGCGGAAACCCGGTGGCAACGGTCAGCTCCTCGATCATGGCCGAGATATAAGCCGGTTCGGCGTTCAGGCCGGTACCGACGGCGGTGCCGCCGATCCCAAGTTCAAGCAGGCCAGGAATACACGCCTCCAACCCTTCGCGATTCTTGCGGATCGCGGCGACATACGCGCCGAACTCCTGCCCCATCCGAATCGGCACGGCATCCTGCAGATGGGTGCGTCCCGACTTGAGAATATGATCGAACTCCTTCGCCTTGGAATCAAGGGCCAGTTCCAGCCCTTCAAGCCGTTCCAGCAGAGGATCGAGCATCTCCAGCGAAGCAAGACGGATGGCGGTCGGAATGACATCGTTGGTCGATTGGGCCATATTGACGTGGTCGTTTGGATGGAGGGTGGAAAAATCGCCCCGTTCCCGTCCCAAAAGCTCCAGCGCACGGTTGGCCAGCACCTCGTTGGCGTTCATGTTATGCGATGTCCCGGCGCCGGCCTGAAAGGGATCGACCACGAACTGGTCGGCCAGCCCTCCGGCCAGCAGTTCGTCGGCAGCAGCGACTATGGCATTGCCAATATCCGAAGAGAGCCTGCCGGTCGACATATTGGCTTTTGCCGCACATTTCTTGATGACCACGGTCCCCCAGACAAAGGCCGGGTGCGGCTTCAAGCCCGAGATCGGAAAATTATGCACGGCCCGGGCGGTCTGCGCGCCGTAATAGGCCTCGGCCGGAACCGCCATTTCCCCCATGGAGTCTTTTTTCAATGCGTGTGGTCATATGATGACCTCCTTTATGCCGAAAGCTCTTCCCACTCACCATACAACTCTTCCAGCCGGCCATTCAGCGCAGCATGGCGCTCACCCCCCTGCAGCCCCCGCTTCGGGTCATCGAAGAAACCGGGCGCATTCATTTCGTCTTCCAAGCGCGCCAGCTCTTTTTCAACACCGGCTATCAGCGCCTCAACCTCTCCCATCCGCTTCTGGCGAGTCTGATCCTCGCGCTTGCGGCGCTTTTCCTCTTCGCGATCCTTGAGCCGGACGTCCTTGTTCAGAGGAGGCAAGGGGCAAGGGGCCAGGGACAAGGATGAATCAAAAGCCTCTTCTTGACCCTTGACCCTGGCCCCTTGACCCTGTGAAGTTAGATCCTTGACCCTTGACCCTTGACCCTGATTATGCCCTTCTTTCTTCCCCAGATAATATTCGTAATCCCCGAAATAGTTTTCCACTCCGCCACTGTCAACCTCGACAACCCGCGTTGCCAGGGCGTTGACGAAGTAGCGGTCATGGGAGACGAACACCACCGTACCGTCAAAACTCTTGAGAGCGTCCAGCAGCACCTCCTTGCTGTTCAGATCCAGGTGGTTGGTCGGTTCGTCCATCAGCAGCAGGTTGGAGGGGCGGAGCAGCATCTTGGCCAGAGCCAGACGGTTGCGCTCACCGCCGGAGAGTACGCTGACCTTTTTATGGATGTCATCGCCGGAGAAGAGAAAAGCACCCAGGATGTCGCGCAAGCGCGGCACCATGTCGTACGGAGCATCGGCATAGAGTTCATCATAGGCCGAACGGCTCTGTTCCAGAACATTCGCCTGATCCTGGGCGAAATAGTCCATACTGACATTATGCCCGATGACCCGTTCACCCCCCTGGAATTCTCCACCGGCCAGCACCGCCATCAAGGTCGATTTCCCGGCGCCGTTATGCCCCACAAGGGCAACCCGCTCCCCTTTTTCAATCGTCAGATCGATCCGGTTCAGAACGGTATGGTCGCCAAACGAGCGGATCAACCCCTTCAGTTCGATGACATTCTTGCCGCTTTTGGGCGCCTCGGGAAACTGAAAGCGTATTTTTTTCCGTTCCGGCGGGAGGACGATCCGCTCCACCTTTTCAAGCTGTTTGACTCGCGACTGCACCTGCGAAGCTTTGTTGGCCTGATAACGGAAACGGCGGATAAAATCTTCCGTTTTTTCGATCTCCTCATCCTGAACGCGTTTGGCATTGCGCAGAGCGGTGACCCGCTCCTCCCGCTGGCCGAGATAGCGGGAGTAGTTGCAATGGTAGTCCGCCACCTTGTGGTTCCAGACTTCGGCGATGCGGCTGCAGACGCTGTCCATGAAGAAGCGGTCGTGCGAGACTAAAATAACCGAACCGGGGTAGGCGCAGAGATACTCCTCCAGCCAGTTGCGAGCTTCGATATCCAGATGGTTGGTCGGTTCGTCCAGCAGCAGCACGTCCGGCTTCTGCAGCAGCAGACGGGCAAGGGCGATGCGCATCTGCCAGCCGCCGGAAAATTCGCCGCAATCGCGGTGCCAATCGGACTGCGCAAAGCCGAGTCCCTTCAGTACGGTGCCGATTTCGGCCTCCATCGTATAGCCGCCGCCATGACGGAACTGTTCCTGCAACTCGCCGTACCTTGTCAAAATTTGTTCATGTTCGGACGAATCGTGAGGGATGCGTTCCAGCTCCAGACCGATCCGGTGCAGCTCCTCCTCCATCGCCAGCAGTTCCGCGAGGGCGGCGCGGGCTTCATGAAACAGCGACCGGCCGGCTGTGACAATGCCGTCCTGCGGCAGGTAGGATGCTTTGGCGCCGCGGGCGAACTGGATCTCGCCCGACGTCGGTTCGGTCAAGCCGGCGACGATCTTCATCAGCGTCGATTTACCGGCGCCGTTTTCCCCCGACCAGCGCCACACGCTCGCCCTTTTTCAGGTGCCAGGAGATATTGGTAAAGAGCGGAGTACCGGCAAAGTCTTTGGATAGGTTGATTAGTTGGAGCATGGCCCCGTTGTAGCACATCAAAGCGGCATTGGGCAAGCGGCAGCATTTTAGCTAGTTTCCGATTTGGAAAGCGGGTTTTTTTTTGTCCTGGCAAGAAAATCGAGGGGTTGCGCGGAGGCGTACTACTGTACGCCGCACAAGCAAGCCCAAAGATTGACGCCGCCAGGGCGAAAAAGCACCCTTTCCGGACGGAAACCAGCTAAGAACCCGCCGTATTGCTTGATTTTAAATATCTCTCTGCTATAGTCGAATGCCGAGTGGCCATTGAATATAGATACTGGAGGCGCCGTAATGTTCTCGCAATTTCGGAACTGGGGCATCAAGACCAAGATCATGTCGATACTGCTGTTCAGTATCTGCATGTTCACGCTTTCGGTAGAGGTAGCTTTCGTGCCGCTCTTGCTGCGTTATTTGATGAATGAACGGCAATCCGACGCGCAACAGGTAGTAGAGGTCGCCTATGGAATATTGAGAAGGCTGGCGCAGAATGATCGGGCCGGCCTTAAAACGCAGGAAAAGGCTCAGGCTGAAGCCCTTTCACTAATCAAGTCCCTCCGCTTCAGAGGCCAGGAGTATTTCTGGATTCACGACTTGAGCCGCCCGGTTCCCAGGATGATCATGCATCCGACGGTGCCATCCCTGGACGGCACCATATTGGATAGCCCTAAATTCAACAAGGCAACGGGAAAAGGCACCGTGGCAAATCCAACCATGATGCCGCTCGACAACAAAAACCTCTTTGTTACGATGAACGAAGTAGTTGAATCCGACCAGGAGGGTTTTGTTGCCTATAGCTGGCCAAAACCGAAAGAGGATGGCACCGTCACCACCGAGCTGTATCCGAAAATCTCATTCGTCAAAAAGTTCGAGCCTTGGGGTTGGGTCATCGGCAGCGGTATCTACGTCGACGATGTCAAGGCTGCCGTAACACACGTCAGATATTTTATCCACATCGCCTCCATTTTCTTCTGTTTTGCCACGATTACCATTTATTACCTGATGGCCCGTTACATATCCAGACCGGTGATCAACTTGGCGCACCTCGCAAAACGAATCGCTTCCGGAGAGTACGGCGCCCAATTGCCGATAACGACCAATGATGAGGTGGGGCTGCTCTCCGAGTCGTTGAACCTGATGTCGAGTCAGGTTCAAGAAAAGGCGCATGACCTCGAAACAGCCAATAGAGGGCTGCAACAGGAGCTCGCCGAGCGCAGAAAAGCCGAAGAATCCCTCAAGGCAAGCGAGGAGAAGTTCCGCACACTGGTAAACAACTCATTCGATGTTATTTTTGTTCTCAATTCCGGCGGCATCTTCCAATTCGTCTCCCCATCATGGGAAACGCATTTCGGCTATCCGGAAGCCGACGTTATCGGCACGAATTTCCAGCAGTTTGTCCACCCCGACGACGTCCTTCACTGTGTTACCTATCTTATGCAGGTAATGACAATTGGAGCGGCTGCAACCTGCCCTCCGTACCGGATTAAACATGCCGACGGCTCCTGGAGGCTTTTCATTGCCAATGGCACCATGCATACCGACTCTTCGGGAAACCCTCTCTACATCGGAATCGGGCGCGACATCACCGACGAGAAACGACTTGAGGAAGAGCGACTGAATCTGGAGCGTCAGTTTCTTCATGCGCAAAAGCTCGAAAGCCTCGGCATCATGGCTGGAGGCATTGCCCACGACTTCAACAACCTGCTGACGGTCATTATCGGCAACCTTGAACTGTCCAGCGTACATATAGACAGTGCTTCCAGAGCGGCGCCGCGCATAGAGCAGGCCATGCAGGCCAGCCTGCGTGCCGCCGATCTCACCAGGCATATGCTGGCTTATTCGGGTAGAGGGGTATTCGAACTCCAGCAGCTTGATCTCAATCAGCTGGTCAAGGAAAACTGCGACCTGTTTCGCACCACCGTCCCCAAAACCATTACCATGGAGACGATGATATCCGTTTCGCTTCCGCCGATATTAGGCGACGCGGGACAGCTTCAGCAGGTCATTATGAATCTGATCACCAACGCTGCGGAAGCTATTGACGGCGAACCGGGCAGCATCGTGATTACCACCGGTATTCAGGAATGTGACAAGAAATTGCTCCAGCAGAGCAGATTAGAGCAGAAACCGCCTCCGGGGCAGTATGTCTTTATCGATGTTACCGATTCCGGCTGCGGCATGGATGAAGAGACGCAGCGGCGTATATTCGAACCTTTTTACACGACCAAATTTACCGGACGCGGATTGGGCATGTCATCCGTAATGGGGATCATCAAGTCGCATAACGGAGCGATTCTGCTGATCAGCAAGCCGGGATCAGGCTCCACATTCAAGGTACTGCTGCCGATATTCACCGGGGAAAATGACGCGATCCTATCCGAGCTGTCAGACGCTGTACCTTCAAAATCGCACAGTGACATTGAAGGAGCGGTACTGGTCGTCGATGACGAGGAACGGGTGCGGGAAGTATGCAAAGGATACTTGAGCAGCATGGGGCTGCGAACGCTGTGCGCTGCTGACGGCAGGGAAGCGGTTGAAATATTCAGCAGGCATATGCATGACATTTCGCTTGTCATCCTGGATCTGACCATGCCTCATATGGATGGGGTGGGGGTGATGACACTGCACGAGCTGAGACTGCTGCAGCCCGATGTCAAGGTCATCATCAACAGCGGTCATGCCACGCAAAGCGCCGCCAGGAACTTTATTACCGACAAGCCGGACGACTTCATTCAGAAACCGTTTCAGATGCAGGAGATTCAGGAGAAGATCACCAGAATATTCCACGGTTCATCGGGATGAGATGAGGGATGAGGGATGAAGATCATACTATGAAATGGATAATGAGCAGAATATTCATGCTTCCCGGCGCCGCGGTGGCGCTGTTCTCCCTTATAGCCGGATGCAACAGTGCTCCGTCTTCGTCGAATACGGTTCAGGGATATGTCGAAGGGGAATTCGTCTATGTCGCTCCCACCTCGCCAGGAAGGCTGGATACGCTCTTCGTGCAAAGGGGGAGCCAGGTCAAGGCTGGTGACCCGCTTTTTGAACTGGAAAATGTCCAGGAAAAAACGGTTCGTGATGAAACAAAGATGCGACTCGCCCAGATACGGGCAGAAGTGGCCGATGCCAGAAAAGGGAAACGGCCGGCAGAAATCGATTCCAGCATCGCACAGCTGAATCAGGCACGAACCGCGCTGCAACTCTCTGAAAAAGAACTCGTCCGTCTGGAGCGGCTATTAACAGCCAAGGTAGTTCCGGTGCAGGATGTCGATCAGATGCGTTCCCGGCGTGATCAGGACCGCCAGCGAGTCGCCCAGCTGGAGGCCGAACTCGTCACGGCAAAACTCGGCTCGCGCAGCGACCGGATTGCGGCAACCGAAGCAAATGCACATTCACTGGAAGCGACGCTGACCAGAAGCGAGTGGGATCTCGCCCAGAAGCGGCAGACGGCGCCGGCTGACGGGCTGGTGTTCGACACGCTGTACCGTGCAGGAGAATGGATCGCCGCCGGACGGCCTGCCGTCGTCCTGCTGCCGCCACTAAATATCAAAGTCAGGGTATTTGTGCCTGAGCCGCTTATCGCGTCTATCCATCAAGGGGACAAGGTGCGAGTCACCGTTGACGGCGTGAAAACAGCATTTGCCGGTACCGTCAATTTCGTCTCCCCCCAAGCGGAGTATACCCCGCCGGTCATCTACAGCCGGGAGAACCGCCAGAAGCTGATGTATATGGTTGAACTGGGATTTGATCCGGCGACAGCAGTAAAGCTGCACCCAGGCCAGCCGGTGGATGTCCGGTTCGGACCTGGAACATGACGGATAATTTCGTCATCGATGTTAGGGGGATGACCAAGCGTTTCGGCGATCATACCGTCGTCAACGGCATCGATCTGCAGGTACGCAAGGGTGAAGTATACGGCTTTCTCGGGCCTAACGGCAGCGGCAAAACAACCTTTATCCGCATGCTCTGCGGGCTCCTTGCGGCCGATGCGGGGGAAGGTACCTGTCTCGGCTTCGATGTGATCAGGGAGAGCGAGGCGATCAAGCGCCAGGTCGGCTACATGACCCAGCGCTTTAGTTTTTATGAGGACTTGAGTATTGCCGAAAATCTTGATTTCGTGGCACGCATGTATGCCGTACAGAATCGGCGCGAAGCTGTTCGGGACAGCATCGAACGGCTCGGGCTTGCCGGACGGCAAAAGCAGCTTGCCGGCGAACTTTCGGGGGGGTGGAAGCAGCGCCTGTCTCTTGCGGCCTGCCTGATTCATAACCCGAAACTGCTGCTGCTGGACGAGCCGACGGCGGGGGTCGATCCGAAGGCGCGCCGCGACTTCTGGGAACAGATTCACGAACTTGCCGGACAGGGACTGACGTTTCTGATCACCACCCACTACATGGACGAAGCCGAACGGTGCGATCGTCTTGCCTATCTCTCGTACGGCAATCTGCTGACGAGCGGCACGACCGCAGAGGTAATCGCCGGCGCTAAGCTGACTACCTGGCTGGTCAGCGGTCCGGATCTTCAAGAGGTCGCCCGGCAGCTACGCGGCGCGGTTGGAGTACAGCAGGCGGTCGCGTTCGGCGCCAGGCTGCACGTCAGCGGTACGGATGCGATTTCACTCGAACAGGCAATATCCCCCTTCCGAACTGAACCGTATATCTGGCAGCAGATAAATCCTGGACTTGAGGATGTTTTCATTCATCTGATGGGGAGTTCGAAGGACAACTACTCCATATGACAAAGCGTACGCCACTATCCTTTGCGCGTTTCTGGGCCATCGTCATCAAGGAATTCGTTCAGATGCGGAGGGACCGCGTGACCTTCGGCATGATCATCGGTGTTCCGCTGGTCCAGCTCATGCTCTTCGGTTATGCGATAAACGGCGACCCGAAGCACCTCCCGACCGCTGTATTGCTTGCCGACACCGGCCAGCAGGGGAGATCCCTGATGGCGGCTCTCAAAAACAGCGATTATTTCCGGTTTGTCCGCGAACTGCATACCGAAGCGGAGGCTGATGCCGCCCTCGCACGGGGCGACGTCCAGTTTGTGGTTACCATACCGGAAAATTTCAGCCGCAATCTGCTGCGCGGCGATAAACCGACCATCCTCGTTGAAGCGGATGCGACCGACCCGTCGGCAACCGGCAACGCCATTGCCTCTCTGAAAACCCTTCTGAACAGCGGGCTGCAAAACGATCTCAAAGGCCCGCTTGCCTTTCTGTCAGGAAGCGACGGCCCGGTAAACCTGCGTGTTCACGCCCGCTACAACCCGGAAGGGATTTCGCAGTACAATATCGTGCCCGGGTTGATGGGGGTGGTGCTGACGATGACGATGGTAATGATCACCGGTCTGGCCATTACCCGCGAGCGGGAGCGGGGCACGATGGAAAACCTCCTCTCGATGCCGACCAGACCTCTCGAAGTACTGCTCGGCAAGATCATCCCCTATATTTTTGTCGGCTACATCCAGGTCGGACTGATCCTGGTCGCGGCCCGCTTTCTGTTCCATGTGCCGATGGTCGGCAGCATCACGCTGCTGCTGTTGACCTCGCTGGTATTTATCACCGCAAACCTGGCGATGGGGATCACATTTTCAACCCTGGCAAAAAACCAGCTCCAGGCGGTGCAGATGACCTTTTTCTTCTTCCTCCCGTCGCTGCTCCTCTCCGGGTTCATGTTCCCGTTCCGCGGCATGCCGGACTGGGCGCAGGTTATCGGCGAAGTCCTGCCGCTCACCCATTTCTTGCGGATCATCAGGGGTATTTTGCTGAAAGGTAACGGCTTTGGAGAGGTGGCGTTGCAACTGTGGCAGATCATGCTGTTCGCCGTTATTGTTCTAACCATTGGAGTCAAACGCTACCGGAGAACGCTTGATTAACAAACCGGCTGTCAGGTTGTGTTAAGCTATCCCCAACCTCGCCGCCGCCTCCTTGTAGACCTGCTGCGCCCCGGCATTGAATTGAACGAAGATGATCCGCTCCAGCTCCGGATATAGTCCGATAACGGTCTGAGCCGTTTCAAGAGCGATAACCGCCGCCTCGCGCATCGGATAGCCGTAGACCCCGGCGCTGATTGCGGGAAAGGCGATGCTTTTCAGGCCGTGCCGATGGGCCACTTCGAAGCAGCGACGGTAAGCGGAATTCAGCAACTCCGGCTCACCCTGTCCGCCGCCGTGCCAGACCGGCCCTACGGTGTGAATGACATGCGTAGCCGGCAGCATGTAGCCGCCGGTAATTTTGGCATCTCCGGTCTCGCACCCTCCCAGCCCGGCGCACTCCTGCAGCAGTTGCGGTCCGGCGGCCCGGTGAATCGCGCCATCCACGCCGCCTCCTCCCAGCAGGGTATTGTTGGCGGCATTGACGATGGCATCCACAGCCAGCGTCGTAATATCGCCCTGAATAATCTCGATGGTTGTCGGCATGGTTCCTCCAGTGCCCCTGATAAACGGGATAAGTGCGTTAACGAAGTAATTTTCTGCCGTAATAGTGCAGAAAATTACTTCTAACTTACTAAAAACAAATGGTTGCATCGCAGTACAGTAGTAGTATACTCCACGCGATTCACTATTTCCAGTGATGGCAACCGGAATTCTTCCGGTGGCAAGAAGGAGAAGCAACGATGCTCTTCCCTCTACTACGAAAGAAAAGATACCGCGGAATCCTTCTCGATGCCCCCCGTGACGGTGACGAGCGCTGTCAGGAGTGCGGCGGCGCCTGCTGCAGCTCCTTTGCCGACATAGAGATCAGCTGGGACGAGTACGAGCTGCTTCAGAAGCTTGGAGCCAAGCGTCTGCAACTTGCGCTCTACGGACCGCATAAACTGGAAATCGACTATGGCTGTGAATTTCTGGAAGAGGGACGCTGCCGCATCTATGAAGCACGGCCGGATATCTGCCGGCGGTTCTCCTGTTCAGAGGTCTGAAGATGACCGTCAAATAATTCCGTGTATGGAATTATCAGCGTTAGAATGTCTGCACAGACTGCGGTTCAAGCTCAGCGGGCGGCTCAGAGCCCTGCTGCTGCAATTTTCTTTGCAATTTATAATAATACATTCTGGAGTCAGCCGTTTTACAGGCTTCGTTCAACTGTTCACTCCGTTCGGCTGTCGCAGCACCGATGGAAATGCTTAAAGTGTAATCGCCGTTACTTTCGTTAATAATGGCTTGGTTTTTAAGAATTCGTTTAATCAATTCCTTCGCGGCAACCGCATCTGTGTTGGGCAGAAGAACTGCGAATTCATCTCCGCCGATTCTGGCTACTATGTCCTCGCTCCTGAACGTCTCGCCCAGCGCCTGTGCAGCCTGTTTGATAAGTCGATCACCTTCAGTATGGCCAAAGCCGTCATTAACCAGCTTCAGACCATCGATATCCGCAAACAATATGCTGACCGGATACTGTCGGCCATTAGTTATCCTCGCCATCTCCGTATCGAAGTAAGCCCGGTTGAACAGACCTGTCAATGGGTCATGGGTACTCATGTAGCAAAGGCTTTCTTCGTAACGTTTTCTCTCGTTTATATTACTGCATGTGCCGGTTACCCGCAGCGCGGCGCCATCGGCATTTCGCTCCACGACCATCCCGCTATAGAGAATCCACACCCACTCTTTTGATTTCGAGAGCATCCTCACTTCAATTTGAAAAGCCCGGTGGATTCCAGTTGCTTCTGCGTCCAGAATATTATTTACTCGCGGACAGTCATCAGGATGCATCAACTCCCTGATGGCTGATGCGGTCGGTTTGATTTCCCCATCGGAATAACCGAGCATCTTGGTATATCTGCGGTTTAATTTTACGGCGCCGCTGGCAATATCCCAGTCACAGTATCCTTCATGGCTTCCTTCGAGCACAAGTCTGAGCCGCTCTTCTTTTTCACGAAGTGTCGCCTCTATCTGCCGGCGGAGCTCTTCTTTTGCATAGTAGCTTAAGGCAAAAGATATGCTTGCAGTTATCTCCAGGAGGAGGTCAACCATCTCCCGGTCGAAAAAACCTTTTCGGTCGGCGTAGACTTTGAGTGCCCCGATAACCTGCTCGCCATGTTTCAGGGGAAAGGCTGCGGATGACTGAATGCCGCATTCCGCTGCAGCGGTTCGCCACGGGGTCGTTACCGGGTCGTTAATAAAGTCATTGCAGATATAGGGGGTACCGGTACGAAAAGCGATGCCGGTCGGGCCCTGCCCTTCTTCCTTGTCAGGAGCGGTAGTGACGACTAGAGAATTCAGATAACTCTCCGCTTTGCCGCTGTGAGCTGCCGGTAGGAGATGACCGGTTTCATTGTCAAATAACGAAATGACCGCGAGCGAAAACTTGCCGTATTCCACCGCTACCCGGCAGATTTCCCTGAACAGATCTTCACGGTTGTCGATAGTAATAATCGCTTTACTGGTAAGGCTTAACGCCGCATAGAGGTTCTTGAATCGCAGAAGCCTTTCTTCTGACATAGTTCTTGGTCCGTCCTTTTGTTGATAATTGGTATGTATCAATAGCGCTGCCGCCGCATGAACCTAAAAACCGGTAACCCGGTTAAATCCGTCATGCTGCAGGTTTAGTAGATGTTGGGCCGCCAGAAGCATCTGCTCCAGATTTGAGCAGTCGACGGACAGCAGAGTCCCGGCGATGCTGACCGTGCAGGAAAATTCAGCAGCCAACCCGCTAAAGGTCAGCAGTGCGATCTGCTGCCTGATCCGCTCCGCAACGTTGTACGCCCCATCCTGATCGGCCTCGGGGAGCAAGAGCGCAAAGGAGTCCGACTCAATCCGCGCAAGGATGTCAGTCTCCCGCATCTGCGTGCGGCAGACCGTGACAACCTGCCGCAGAACTTCATCTCCGGCAGAATAACCATGGTGATGATTCAACCGGCTCAGGTAATCGATATCAAGTATCAGCAACATCATGGGACGTCCATAGCGTTGAGCCAGGGATACTTCACGGTTTCCCAGCTTCTCCAGCATCTGCCGATTGTACGCACCGGTCAGATTGTCCAGAATGGCATAATGGTACAGCTCTTCGTCAAGTGCCCGCCGCCGGGTGATATCCTGTTTTACCGCCACATAGTGGGTAATGACGGAGTTCGCATCCAGAATCGGGGAAATCCGCATATGCTCCCAGTAGGTGCTGCCGTCTTTGCGACGATTGCATAACTCGCCGTTCCATTCATAACCGCTGCTGATCGTGTTCCAAAGGCGGGCGTAAAGCGTTGGTGAGGTTTTCTCTGTTTTGAATATGCGCGGGTTCCGGCCGACAATTTCTTCAGCGCTATATCCGGTTAATTCATGGATTTTCTCGCTTACATACTTGATGGTGCCTTGAAGATCGGTAACCATCACCAGATTGGTGCTTTCGTTGATCGCAGCAAAAAACTTGGCGACCTGCAGCTCTTTTTTCATCCGAGGCAGCAGATTCTGGGCTGTCATGCTGATGCAACACTCTCCGCGGCGCACAATTGACATCATGGTGCAGTGAAACCATACTTCTCTTCCGGCGGCGGTCACCATCTTGAAGTCGCCGGATCGCTCCCCTCCGGATTGAAGCACCGCCTCGGCCATATCCAGCAAGCCGGATTCACGCCAGTCGGCAAATTCACGAAAGTTGCGACCATATATCGTCTGCTCCTGAGAACCGAGCAGCCGTCCCATCGCTTCGTTGCAGAGGATGCATTCACCATTGCCACGGAAAACAGCAATTGCCACCGTTGCCATATTAACAACCTTGCGGCTCAGGTCAAGCGCCTGGGTCAGGTCGTTGTCAACCGGCGCTTTAGACAGTTTAAAATTTTCGGCAAAACGGTAAAATCCGGCATCCCGATCAAAATAAATCGGATATCCGGCCGCCTGAAGGTTTTCCAAGTAGCGATATATTGTCCGTTCGCTAATACCCATTTCCTGCGCCAACGCCCCGGCCGTGACCCGTTCGTTGTCGTTAAGTTTCCGCAAAATAGCCGTCAATGCATCAATCTTGTGCCGATACTTATAAGACATCCTGATCCGTTACCATCCCTTTTTTGACTAATTTTTGAAGTATAGCAGAGTATACTGACATATGCCTGTCAGTATAAAGTGTATATACTGTTTACCATCAAAAATATCCAGTTTCTGTCCGGAACAGTTTCCGGAAAAATAACGAAACGGCCTGTGACAGATCAATGTCACAGGCCGTTTCGTTCCAAATATATTTTGCTGTTTTACCCTTTGATCTGCCCCTGAATCCCGATAGTAACTTCTTTGTATGGAATCTGCTTGCCGGATGCCGCCAGCGCCTGGCGGGCCGCCATGGCAATACCCCCACAGCATGGGACCTCCATCTTCAGCACGGTTATGCTTTTCACATCCGACTTGGTAAGCAGCTCGGTCAGTTTCTGAGTATAAAAGTTGTTGTCATCCAGCTTCGGGCATCCGATCACGACCGCTTTCCCTTTGAGGAACTCCTCGTGATACCCGGCGTAGGCAAACGGCACGCAATCGGCGGTAATCAGCAAATCGGCCCCCTGAAAATATGGCGCTGTTGTCGGAACCAGATGCAGTTGCACCGGCCACTGCGCCAGCTGGCTCTGCCGACTTCCCGACTGAGACGCAGATGTTGCTGGAGGCGGGACGAAGCTCATGGCGCGGGAACCGGGGCAGCCGCCACCATGGTTATGCACCGCCGGAGTTGCGGGTGGCGCGTGATGATGCGCCGGCGCCGGTTTCCCCTGGGCGGCCAGATGTTTCTCCACCGCTGCTTCATCGAACTCATCCGCCTCGCGCTCCTCTATGTTGATTGCATCGCGTGGACATTCGCCCAGGCAGGCGCCAAGCCCGTCGCACAGGTTATCCGCAGACAATACCGCCTTGCCGTCAATCAGCGTAATGGCTCCTTCAGCGCAGGAGGGGACACAAAGTCCGCAGCTGTCGCATTTATCCGGATCAATCGTAACTATTTTTCTCAGCATGGTTTGTACTCCTTCTAAAAAAAGTAATGCCAGATGTAATCAAGCCGGCCGCGCAGCATCAATGTGCGCCCCGAGTATGCCATAATTTCCTTGACCTTTGCCAGCTGAGCTTTGGCATAACAGTGGCTTTTGCAATGTTTGCAGGTTGGTTTTTCGCCCTCTATTCTCTCAAGCGGACATTTCAGCCGCCTGGTTATTGCGTATTGCAAAAAAGATGCGCAATCCGGACAGAGGCTGCGTTCTCCGAGACCCGCAGGCAGAAGGAGAGGAGTGCGTTCTGCACCACGGTGCTTGCCGTTGCAGTAAACTTCGACAAACTTGCCGATCAATTTTATATCTTTTTGCTGAAACTTGGTCATATTTTCCATAGTTTGGATAATCCTCCGTATCCGCTTTATCATACATGACTCAGGTCAATTTTTTCAGCTTTTCCTTTGCGCAGCAAACTAGATTGCTATACCCTCTTTATACGTAGATAGTAACACCTTATGAGGTGCCCATGATTACCAAAGCCGTCTCGTTCGTCGCCAAATCGGGGACCGGGAAAACAACCCTGCTGGAAAAGGTGATTGCCGAGCTCAAGCAGCGCGGCTACCGAATCGGCGTCATCAAGCATGATGCCCACCGCTTCGACATCGACCACCCCGGCAAGGACAGCCACCGTCTTACCGCCTCCGGTGCCGACACGATGCTGATTTCGTCACCCGAGAAGCTGGCCCTGATCAGACAGCATGCGGAATCACCTTCGATCGAGGAGCTGATCGCCACCTATTTCGGCGATGTTGACCTGATCCTGACCGAGGGGTTCAAGAAAGGGGGGCTTCCCAAGATTGAGGTGCATCGAAAAGAACGGAGCGCCACGCTGCTCTGCCGCGGGGAACAGCACGATACGACCCTGCTGGCGGTTGCCAGCGATGAGCCGCTGGAACTGGATGTGCCGGTTCTGGACATCAACAATCCGGTGCAGGTGGCCGATTTTGTGGAGAAACATATCATTCATGCAACTGACTGACTCCCTCGGGAGAAACATAAACTATCTGCGACTGTCGGTGACCGACCGCTGCAACATGCGCTGTTTCTACTGCATGCCCAAGGAGGGTATCGTCAAGAAGGGGCATGACGCGGTGCTCTCCTTTGAAGAGCTGCAGCTGATCGCCGAAACCGCCGTCGAACTGGGGATCGAGAAGATCCGCATCACCGGCGGCGAGCCACTGGTGCGGTCGGGTATCGTCGGCTTTCTGGCAAAACTGTCCGCCATACCCGGTCTTAAACACCTGGCGCTGACCACCAACGGCCTGCAGCTGGCCGACATGGCCGCCGACCTGTATAAGGCAGGTCTGCAACGGCTCAACGTCAGTCTTGACTCACTCAACGCTGCCACCTTTGCCGAGATTACCCGCGGTGGTGACCTTGTCAAAGTACTGGCCGGACTGGATGCAGCGGAAAAGGCCGGTTTCCCCCCTCCCAAGATCAACGTTGTCATCATGCGCGGCATCAACGATGCGGAAATCCTGTCGTTTGCCGAGATGACCCGCTTACGCGGCAACTCGATCCGCTTCATCGAATACATGCCGGTCGTTAAAGAAGATGGTTGGCAGAAGTACGGCATCTCCGGCGAGGAGATCCTGGAGCGCATCGCCGCCAGCTATCCGCTGGAACCGGTTGACAAAGGGCTCTACGCCGGTCCATCCCGCGATTTCCGCATCCCCGGCGCTATGGGGAGCATCGGCATCATCACCGCCATTTCAGGTCATTTCTGCAGTGACTGCAACCGCATCCGGGTCACCTCCACCGGGCAAGCCAAGGGATGCCTATTTTCCGACGAGAAGACCGATCTGCTCCCCTGCCTGCGCCCCCCCAACCCGGAAAAACTGGCCGGGCTGCTGCGCGGGATCGTTTCCGGCAAGCAGGAGCGGCACGGAATTTCGTGCGATAGTTACCAGCATAAAAATTTTACGATGGCACAGGTAGGGGGATAGGTTCATGGCAACGGTCAAGGCGGTCTGCATCAGCGAAAACAAAGGGGAGCGCAAGAAACCGGTCGAAGCGGTGGAACTGCGCGAAAATCACGGCATCGTCGGAGACGCCCATGCCGGTGACTGGCATCGCCAAGTCAGCCTGCTGGCATCCGAGAGCATCGACAAGATGCGGGCGCTAGGGCTGGACGTCGATTCCGGCGACTTTGCCGAGAACATCACGACCAACGGCATCGATTTGGTTAGCCTGGCGATAGGCACACGCCTACAAATCGGCGAGGCCCTGCTGGAGGTTACCCAGATCGGCAAGGAGTGCCATAACCGCTGCGCCATTTATTATCAGGCCGGAGACTGCGTGATGCCGAAAGAGGGGATCTTTGCCAGGGTTATCACCGGCGGGGTGATCAGGCCGGGGGATGAGGTGGAAACTGTATAGTTACGGCACCTGTATATTCTTCTTGAAGGAGCATTTACATCATGAATTTTCTTACCGTCCAATCGCGGCGCATTGAATATGTCCGCCTGCAAGCGGAAAAACCTAACGTTGATTCACCCACCATTGTCATGCTCCATGAAGGGCTCGGCTCAATTGCCATGTGGCGGGATTTTCCGCAGCAGGTAGCGAACGCGACCGGCTGTGATGTGCTGGTTTATTCACGCTACGGCTACGGAAATTCGGCCCCGATTGAAAGGGACCATGAAGTTGACTACATGCATAAAGAGGCGCTGGAGTCACTTCCGGAGTTGCTGGATCAGCTGAATATAACAAACCCAATCTTGTTCGGCCATAGCGATGGCGGCTCCATCGCCCTGATTCATGCGGGGGGAGCCCACCGTGACTTGAGCGGCGTGATTGTGATGGCTCCCCACGTCCTGGTGGAAGAGCTTTCCGTCACCGGCATTGCCGCAACCAGGGAAGCATACATGAATACCAGCCTGCGCGAGAAACTTGGCAGATATCACGCCAATGTGGATTCGGCATTCTGGGGCTGGTGTAATATCTGGCTGCATCCCGAATTCCGGCAGTGGAATATCGAGCATTATCTGCACTCGATTGAATGTCCGGTCCTGGCCATTCAGGGCGTTGACGATGAATACGCCTCAATGGATCAAATCGACATCATCGGCCGGAAAGCGAAAGATTGCCGACTCCTGAAGCTTACCCAATGCGGACACTCGCCGCACAAAGACCAGCCGATGGCCGTGTTGAAGGGCGTCGCAGATTTTGTGAAAAAACTGACTCCGAACCTGATAGCATAAGGTACATTTTTTCTTTGCCTCTCCCAGCCCATTCCTAGTACTATACGCTCGTTTAATATCTCTTTTCTCTGGATACCTACACACATATGGAAGAACCGAAAAAAGATAAAATGACCAAAGAGCTGCAGGGGATGGCGCTGGCAACAGTCGGCGTGTTTATCCTGCTGGCATTCCTGACCTACAATGCCGCCGATGTTTCGTGGAACAGCTACTCAAACGAGGGGGGTATCCGTAACCTTGGAGGGCGACTGGGGGCGCAGATTGCTGATCTGTTCTTTATCAGTTTCGGCCTGGCCTCGTACCTGATTCCGCTGGCGCTGCTCTACATGGCCTATACCCTCTTTCGTTTCAAAGAGATCCGCCTCCGCTCGTATAAACTGGCGGCGGGATTTGGACTGTTTTTCTCTCTGGCAACCCTGTTTGCCTTTTTCCGTGACAAAACCATCCTGTTCGGACAACAGGTGGCGACCGGCGGGGCTGTCGGCGTTATGGTATCCCGTGCCCTCAAAAGCACTGTCGGAGCCACGGGCGCCATGCTCCTGCTGCTGCCGCTGCTGGCCGCTTCGATCATGATTCTGGCACACTTCTCCTTTATCCTTTTTGCCGGCTGGTGGCTGGAGAATTTCAAACATAAATGGGCCGCTTGGCAGGAGCGTCGTGCCCAGAGCCGCACCGAGCAGGACCGCCTCAGAGCGAAACATGAAGGGATCCCTGCTGCGACAGCGGCAAGCAGCCCGACCATCAAGTCGATGGCGCCGCCACCGCCGCGCCCTAACGTTCTCAAGAAGGAAAAAGAGAAGAAAAAAGAGGACGCCAAAACGGCTCCAGTACAGGAAACTTTTGAATTCATCAAAGCCGAAGGAGATTTTCATACACCCCCCTTCTCACTGCTGGATGTGCCTCCCGCTACGGAAAAAACGCTGGACCGTGATGCCCTGACGATGAATGCGCGGCTTTTGGAGAAAAAACTAAAAGATTACAATATTGACGGCGAAGTTGTCGAAATTTGTCCCGGTCCTGTCATCACGATGTATGAATTTTCGCCGGCCCCAGGGATCAAGATCAGCCGTATTGCCGGGCTTACCGATGACCTTACCATGGCGCTTCAAGCTATGTCGATCCGCATCGTTGCGCCGATCCCCGGCAAGGGGGTGGTCGGCATCGAGGTCCCCAACCGTGACCGCGACATGGTTTTCCTGCGCGAAATCTTCAACTGCGAGCATTTCTCCCACAGCAAGATGAAACTGCCGCTGGCCCTGGGCAAGGACATCGCCGGACTGCCGGTCGTAACAGATCTGGCCAAGGCGCCGCATCTGCTGGTGGCCGGATCTACAGGTTCCGGCAAATCGGTCTCAATCAATACGATGATCCTTTCCTTGCTCTACACGTCTACTCCCAAAGATGTGCGCATGATCATGGTTGACCCCAAGATGCTGGAGTTTTCGATGTACGAGGGGATTCCGCACCTGCTGCTGCCGGTTGTGACCGAGCCGAAGAAGGCCTCGCTGGCGCTTAAATGGGCGGTAAACGAGATGGAACGCCGCTACGCGCTGTTGTCGGACAAGGGTGTCCGCAATATAGATTCCTACAATAAGAAACTGGCCGGCGAACTTCTCGAACAGGAAGAGCATGGTTCGATATCCGATGGCGAAATTATTGAAGAGCTGGAAGAGATTATTGATGATGACGAGGCCGCAATCGACCCGATCCCCTTTGTGGTTGATGACGGGGATATGCTGGAGCACAGCCATCTTCCCTATATCGTAGTGATTGTGGACGAGCTGGCCGACCTGATGATGGTGGCCGGCAGAGAGGTTGAGGAGCATATCGCCCGCCTGGCCCAAAAAGCGCGCGCTTCCGGCATCCACCTGATTCTGGCCACCCAGCGCCCCTCCGTGGATGTCATTACCGGCCTGATCAAAGCCAACCTGCCATCCCGCATCTCCTTCCAGGTCACGTCGAAAGTGGATTCGCGCACCATCCTGGACTGCAACGGCGCGGAAAGTCTGCTTGGCGCCGGCGATATGCTTTATATGCCCCCCGGGACCTCTCGCCTGCAGCGTATCCACGGCGCCTTCGTTTCGGACGCCGAAGTGCAGCGGGTGGTTGATTTCCTGAAAAAACAGGGTAAGCCGGTCTACGAGAAGTCGATCCTGGAGATGAAAGATTCTGATGAAAAAGGGAGTTCCGAAGACGAAGAGCAGGATGAACGGTGGGAAGATGCCCTGCGACTGGTTGCGGACACCAGGCAGGCCAGCATTTCGATGGTGCAGCGCAAGTTGCGGATCGGCTACAACCGCGCCGCACGAATCGTCGAGATGATGGAGAGCGAGGGGATGATCGCCCCGAGCGACGGCACCAGCAAGCCGCGCGAAATTTATATGGATGTCATCAATGCCTATCTGAATTCTCAGTTGACGAGGTAAGAACGAACATGACTTCAATACGGGCCGCCGCCATTCAGTTTAACGTCAAGCAGGGAGATGTCGATGCCAATCTGGCTTATGTTCGCGAGGCGCTTCCCCGCGCAGCCGGGCAGGGAGCAAATCTGGTCGTACTTCCGGAGATGTGGTCGAGCGGATTTTCCTATAAGAACCTGAATGAACTGGCTCTGCGAACGCAAGGAATTGTTGACGAACTGCTGGAGCTTTCAGCCCGGTACAAACTGGTTATCGTCGGCAGCATGCCGGAGCCGAACGGCGACAAGGTCTTCAACACGATCTCGGTCCTCGACAATGGCACACTTGCCGGTGTCTATCGCAAAATCCATCTCTTCTCGCTGTTGGGGGAGGATCGCGCTTTTTCCGGCGGCGATTCTTGGCTGCTGGCGGAGACGTCCATCGGCAAGGTGGGGGTCATCATCTGTTACGACCTCCGCTTTCCCGAACTGTCGCGCCGCCTGGCGATTGAGGGGGCCCAGGTAATCTGTGTGCCGGCCCAGTGGCCAAAACCGCGCCAGGAACATTGGCGTACGCTGCTCCGGGCGCGGGCGATAGAAAACCAGCTCTTCGTGATTTCCTGCAACGCCTGCGGTATCATCGGCAAACTGGATTTTTTCGGCATGAGTATGATTATCAATCCCAAAGGGGAAATACTGGCCGAGGCAGGGGAGAGTGAAGTGGAGATTATTGCGCCGTTGGACATGCAGGTAATGAACGACTGGCGGTCGCAAATTCCCTGTTTCAATGACCGGAAGCCGGAGTTATATTAACCAGTAAAAGCTTTTGTCCACGAAAAACACGAAACCACACGAAAGAAATCTTAAAAATACAATAACCTCTAACTGTCCGAACAAGCGAGCGAGCCGTTCGAGAAGTCACATGGTTTTGCCATGTTCGTGTTTTTCGTGTATTTCGTGGACAGATTTTATTCTTTTTTTATACATGCAGTTTTTTCAGAAGTTCCGGTTTGTGCAGAGACTTGCGCAAGGTACTTCGCAGTGCTTCAACCTCCACAAACCCCTCCTCCTTTGACATGAAACCGCTCTTGTAGCGGAGGCGCAGGCTTTTCCGCAAGCTGTCAGCCGCAGCCAGCGCCTTCTCTCCGGTCGGATCCACCCGCAGAAACTTCGAATCGTCCGGATTGCGCAGAAAATCGAGGATCGCTTCCCTGGCCAGCAGCATATACTCGTCCCGGTCAGCCTCCGCCAGTTGATAACGCGACTTACTGGAAAGCGTCTGTACGATCTTTTGCAGTCTCTCCATCCGCGACAGCACCATGATCGAATTAAAAATCCGCTTGTTGGTACCGAACGAAAAGAGCGTCGTCGTCAGCACATTGCGCAGCAATACATCGTTGGCACGCCTGTCGGCACGGCAGACGATGCGCGCCAATTCCCAGATATCCTTCTCCACAAACGCCTCAAAGCGCATCTCCCAATAGGTATGTTTCATCGTAATCGTGGGAAACGAGCGGATTATCTTGTAGGGGACGTAATAATTATGGGCAACCGTATCCGCCGCCAGATGACAGAGATAACCGTATGCACAAGCTCTCTGATGGTCGTTCTCGGCCTCTTTTAACAGAGTTTTGCCGATCCCCCAGCGATGGCAGTTCAATAGAGTATGGGTGTATTTCTTGCCGAGCGTAATGTCCGGAGCGAGACAGCCATAGAGGAAATCTTTGGGATGTGCCGCCAGCAGTGCGGCCATGTCACTGGTCAGCATCCCCGGATCGGCCAGCACCTGGGCGCCCAGCTGCAAATGAATACCGCCCCCCCAGGCTAGCGCATCGGTCGGAAGAAGAAGCGTAGTTATCGCGATTAACAGAAATATCATAGTGCTCTTTCGTTTTGACAGGCATAGGTGCTTACTGATAGATTGTGCGAATGGTTATATTACGCCAGATTATAAAATGTTGCACATATAATCCTAAAAACGGCAGGCATTTACCGCAAAGGCGCAAAGAGCGCAAATAAATTCAGATACTTATAAGTATGTAGATCCGGACCGATCAGGTGAAGGCTTATAGTCAGATAAACACCTGATTTTACTTTGCGATCTTTGCGTCTTTGCGGTTCAAATGCTTTTTCTAGGACAATTGACAGCCAGGAGCAGTTCACGTGAACAGACAGCCGACCCACCATTCCACCCAATCCCATCTGACAGCATCGCTAACCGCCTATCTGGAAGATCTCCAGGAAAGCGGAGTGGACGGTATGCCATTGGAGCTGCTCTCTCCGGCTGAAACAGAGCCCACGCCGAAACGAGCCGCCCCTCCGGAACAGGAAAGCAGGATTGAAATAAATGAACAGCTGAACACGCCGGAAATACACGAGACGCTTGAGCAGATCAGAAAGAATCTCGGGCCATGTCAGCGTTGCAAACTGGGGGCCACCAGAAAGAACCTGGTGTTCGGAGTCGGCAATCCAAAAGCCCGCCTCGTTTTTGTCGGCGAAGGACCGGGAGCCGATGAGGATGCCCAGGGGGAGCCGTTTGTCGGCGATGCCGGCAAAATGTTGAATCGCATCATTGCCGCAATGGAATTGAAACGCGAGGATGTGTATATCTGTAATGTAGTTAAATGCCGTCCGCCGCAGAACCGCCCCCCCGAAAGCGACGAGGTCAGCGCATGTATGCCGTTTCTGTTGCGACAGATCCAATCGGTCAGACCGGAGGCGATTGTGGCGCTCGGCACATCGGCAGCACATGCGATCCTGCAGACGAAAGTACCGATCTCGAAGTTGCGCGGCAAATTTCACGACTTCCACGGCATTCCGCTCATGCCGACCTATCACCCGTCATATCTACTCCGTACCGGCGGCAATTCCGACTCATTCTGGAGTGTCTGGGATGATATGACTCAGGTGTTGCAACTTCTCAAACTGCCGGTCCCGGACAAAAGCAGGAAGAAATAGAAAACTGCGTGGTAAAGCCATACAGATAAACAACAAAGGCAATAGAACGCGGATCAAATCTGATGAGACAACTAAGTGCCTATAAGCTGCAAAATACGCAGCAACAGTCACTAATGATTGAGCGGATTTTCACGGATTTTAAAACCTTTTTATTGCTTGGTTTACCCGCGTAAATCCGCTCGATCCGCGTCATCCGCGTTCTATTGCAGTTCAGGTTGCTCATGACCGCGATCATCACCTTTTTGAAAAATCTATTCCCCTCCTCCCAACACAACCGGATCGTCCTCGTCGGCGGCACGGTGCGTGACATGCTGATGGGAAAGGAGAGCCAGGACATCGACCTGGCGGCGGCTCTTTCCGCTGACGAGCTCCATGCTCTCGGCTTTCGTCTTGTGGAGACATCAAGTGCGGCGGCGATCCACTTCAAACATCACCCTGAATTCGGCAAAATCGAAGTCACCCGCGTCGACAGCATGGATGATCTGGAAAATGATCTTTTACGGCGCGACTTCACGATCAATGCGATTGCAATGAATCTGAACGGCAAGCAGTTCGACCCTTTGCATGGAGAAGAGGATTTGAGGGGAAACGTTCTCAGGGCCTGCAGCGAGCAGACTTTTGCAGGCGATCCGTTACGCATCTTTCGCGCCTTTAGGTTCGAGGCTGACGGCTGGCTGATGACGCAGGACACGGCTGAACTGATCAGAATGCAGGATTGGTCTGCTCCATTCAGTGTCATGCCGATCGAGCGTTTCAGCAATGAGATGCTGAAAGCCCTGGCACGAAAGAGTCCGGAGCGTTTCTTCGAACGGATGATCGAGTTCAACGTGGGCGCAGAATTTCTGCCGGAAATCTTCCGTATGCCGCTCATCCCGGCCGGTCCACTTATACACCACCCGGAGGGGGATTTGTTTACCCACTCCATCCAGGTGCTGCAACGGGTAGCAGCAAAAACAAGCGACCCTCTGGCCCGTTTTTGCGCTCTTTTTCACGATCTCGGCAAACTGGCCACTGACCCGGCGCTCTATCCCAAACACCATGGTCATGATAATGCCGGATTCAGCATGGCGGTGGATTTTTGCAACCGCCTCACTCTGTCAGCAACGCAACGCACGGCACTTGCCTGGATCAGCAGCCTGCATGGCAAGGCCAACATGTGGGATGAACTGCGTGGCTCAACCAAGCTCACCATTGCAGAGCGGGCGATCAAGGCCGGTATCATCGAAATTCTGCCGCTGGTAGCCGCTGCCGATAAACCGGGAGGGCTGCCGATTGTGGGATGGGATGACGCGATCCGGATTGCCGGGATGAGTACGCGAGAGCTGGGGATTGATCAGGATATGCTGGGAGCAATGCCGATTAGAAACCGGCAGGCATTTATTCTGCAGAGGCGGGTGGAAGCCTTGCGGAAGTTGTCGTCACAAAAGAAAGCATAGATGAACCTTAATAGAACGCGGAAAAGGCGGATTGAGCGGATTAACGCTGATTTAAAAAAATTCTTTTTGCTTTATCCGTGAGAATCCGCTTAATCCGCCTTTTCCGCGTTCTATTGCCTTTGGTTTAGGCTATACCTTCAAGACTCACTTTTCTCTGTTGCCGCCATGATCGAATCCTTTTTCCGATACGCCATTCCCTGAAAAATAGCAACGGCATCTCCGTCATCATCGGTAATCATGACCGAGTACGAAGCCAGTTTGGGATTTCGTGACTGTTCCCGCGCCTCTGCGTACAACGTCCCTTTCAGAGCTGCTTTAACAAAGGAGACGCTGGTATTGATCCCCATCGCAAGGGTCCCGTGAGAGTTTGACGCAACAGCAAACGCAAAATCGGCCAGCGTAAAAATGGCGCCGCCATGAACGGTCCTGGCACCATTGAAGTGAAACGGCTTGATCTTCATGCTGGCCTTCGCCCACCCCGGTCCCGCATCGACCAGTTCGATTCCGGAATGACGGGCAAACTTATCTGCGGTAGAAAAAAATTGTTTTAACTCATTCATGGCTGCACTTCCTTACTTCTCAATATTTCCATTCATGCATACTGTCCCGCATGGTACGAGCTCCGCACATAGGGGCCGCTCTCCACGTGGCTGAACCCCATCGCCAGCGCCGTAACCCGCAACGACTCGAACAGTTCCGGGCGGACATACTCCTGTACCGGGTAATGCCGTCGGCTGGGGGCCAGATACTGGCCGATGCTGAGATAAGCGCACCCGACACTCCGCAGATCGGCGAGGACCTGCAGCAGTTCCTCTTCCTGTTCGCCCATCCCGAGCATAATGCCGGATTTGGTACGGATATCAGGAGCCAGCTCGGCGCAGAGCCGCAATACTTCCAGTGAACGGCCATAATCCGCACCGCTCCGGATTTGATACAGCCTCGGCACCGTCTCGACGTTGTGAGCTATTATATCGGGGCGAGACGCGGTGACAGTTTCCAGACTCGGCGCATGCCCCTGAAAATCCGGAATCAGCAGTTCGATCCGCGTGGTCGGCGACGCCGAGCGGATAGCGGCCACCGTCGCCGCATAGAGCGATGAGCCGCCATCCGCCAAGTCATCGCGGGTCGGGCTGGTGATCACCACATGGGATAGTTTCAGGCGGCGCGCCGCCTCGGCAACCCGTCCCGGCTCATCGTTATCGACCGGCAGCGGCACGGTTTTCTCCACGTTGCAGAAGCTGCAGAGACGGGTGCAGTTCTTACCCAGAATCAGAAATGTCGCCTGGCCACAGGCAAAGCACTCCGAAATATTGGGGCAGAGCGCCTGCTGACAGACCGTATTGAGCCGCAACTCTCCCAAAAGCTGCCGCATTTCGTTCTGCTCGCCCGGATTGACTTTTTTCCGCAACCATTCCGGCTTTCGTTGAATATTCACTCCGCTACCCCTTCCAGATTCCAGCTATCCTTAGTATACCTGTTCAACAACAATTCCTCCAGATCTGCTTGTTCACGTTCGGACAACGTATCGCTGACAAGAGCCGCATCAAAATAGCTGCTGAATGCGGATGTCATTTCAGGAATCAGGCAGTTTCTGTCCGCATTTACTCCGCACTCTACAAGGCTTGCCGTATCCTCGGCATGCTCGGGTGACTGTTCCCGCATGTACGTCAGTCCGATCCCGGCCCGATTTAGCAGCGGGATCGAGCCATGCTGAAAGATTATCCCTTTGAGCCGCCGCTGGGCGTTACCGCCGATTTTACGGCCATTGGCAAGAATATCGAAACTTTCCCGGCCGGCAAAGCAGAAGGCGGTCCGTTCGCCCAGCCGTGTCCCTTCAGGGCAGGCATCCACCGCATAGGCGGCATCGAGCCCCAAGGCGCGGTAGAACGCCAGCAGGAAACCGGTCAGCACCCGGAACGAGTCCTTGATCGACGTTGCCGTGGGAATCTGCTCCGGTGCGCAGACCAGCGAATAAGTCAGTTCGTCGGCATGATAAATCACGCCGCCGCCGGTAACGCGCCGCACAATCGCTACACCGTCGGCACAGCAGCGTTCCAGGTCGAGTACTTCGGACGCCTTCTGAAATCGTCCCAGCGACAGCGTCGGGGGATTCCAGCCGTACAGCCGCAGAACCGGCAATGAAGAAGCGGGATCAAACGAACGGAGCAGCGCCTCATCGATAGCCATGTTCTCCGCTCCGGGAAGCGGTTGGGTTTCGATGAGGCGCCAGGTTGGTTTGCTTTGTAGAGTCATCGGCATTAAGCTCGAATATCGACAGCGGAAAGCAACGCCTTCTCCACAAGCATTAATGTATCAGCGGGAAGCACACCGATTTTGTCTGTCAGCTTTGCGCGGTCAAGGGTCGTGATCTGGTGACATACAGCGGAGCTTTCGCCCGGCAGCCCGGCTGTACCTGGTTTTAGTGCAACAACCGTCGGTCCGCGCCGTGCCTGTGCAGCCGAAGTGGAGACAGGAACCACTATGATGGAACGCCACCCCGTCGTCTGGTTGAAGGCATCGTGAGACAGGATTATGACCGGGCGTCGGCCGCTCTGCTCTGAACCGGAACGGGGCGAAAGCGAGGCCCAATAAACGTCGCCACGTTTCATGACTGTTTTTCGCCGTTGTTCAGGTGTTCCACTCCGGCTGTTTCCAGCTGTTCGTCCAGATCATCGCAGCTTCCCGCCGTCTCTGCGGCATAACGGGCAATTTCTTCATGTAACGCCAGCTTTTCCTGCTCTTCAAGCCAGAACTCCACCGCCTGCTTTACCAACTGCGTAGCCGGTTTGTGTTGACGCTCCGATTCCGATCTGAGACGGCTGTATACCCCGGATGGCAGTGGTACATGGAAATTATGAGTTGTTGCAGTTTTCATGGCATATCTCCTGCCATATAATTTATGCCATATCGCTATGACATGCAATATTTAAAAAAATATTGGTTGTTACAGAGATTCCAGGCCGAGTTTCTTTAAGCCGGATTTAAACTTTTCGTCAAAGGTGACGACTGTAGCCCCTTTCATCGCCTTTGCAATTGCCGCAATCAGCGCGTCGCCGAAATCGGCAATACTCGACGGCCAAAAAGAGAGCAGAGCACCGAAATCGGTTTGCTGGTACAATTCCACCCCCGGCATGGCGATAAAATCTTTGAGCATCGCATTAATTGTTATCTTGGGCGTTCCGTAAACCCTGTCCATGACAAAAACAAATTCCGTCAACACGAACTGGTGGCATACAAGAGTGCATTTCAAGCGGGATGCCGCTTCAAAAAGCGGGGCAACAATTTGCTGCTGGGCCGGGTTTCTATCGGTGACAAAGGAGATCAGCGCATTGGTGTCAATGATGTACTTTTTCACCGATACTTCTCCAGGCGGTTTTCTCGTGCCGACTGGATATCGGCGGTAACATCACCGGTTCCGACTTTCACGCTGCCTTGATGACGAAGAAACTGGTTATGTACGGGATAAACGACCACCCGACCTTTTTCAACGATCCACTCCAGCGCATCATTAACGGAAATGCCGAGTTTTTCCCGCACGGCCTTGGGAATTGTCGTCTGGAATTTTACTGTTACAGTTGAATTCATGTAGCCCTCCACCAACAGCACTTTCCTTACAGTTTGATGATAATGTAAGGAATTGTGCTTGTCAAGGCATCGCTGATTCCATATTACTTTCAAGCTGACACCTTACCACCTCTGACCCCTCCAAAAAGAAAGCACCCTAACGACAATTCGCCAGGGTGCTTTCATAGCAAACAGTATGCATCAAACCGGACTCACCCGATAAAGCAAACCTTCTGCTCACGAGCCGCTTTAGTCTCGTCGAGCCGAGAGATCGGCATTGTCAGCGGCGCGTCGTGCAGCGCCTGCGGATTGCTCTCGGCGGTTTGGGCCGCTTCGATCATCACTGCAATGAATGCATCAATGGCCGCCTTGCTCTCGGTCTCGGTCGGCTCGATCATAATCGCTTCCTTGACGATCATCGGAAAATATACCGTTGGTGGATGATATCCCTTGTCGATCAGGAATTTGGCGATGTCAATCGCGTGAACCCCGAGAGCCAGCTGTTTGGATGCGGAAAAGACGCACTCATGCATGCAGGTCATATCGTACGGAAGATCATAGTACGGCTTCAACCGTTCCTTGATGTAATTGGCAT
>CAIYDX010000407.1 GCA_903925005.1 uncultured Geobacteraceae bacterium | reverse complement strand
TTGACTCCGATAGGGCGGCCAAAGCAACCTTGGCCTTAAAAGCTGCGCTGTGGCGTGTACGATGTTGTTGCATAGAACTCTCCTTTTGAAATTGGGAGGTTCATTGCTTACACACATGTCTCAAAAACCGCAACCACTTCAATGCGCGCAACATATTTCTTTATGCGGTCTACGTTAATAGGGTGGACAAATAACGTCAATGGTATGAGGTTGTCAGTAAGGTGCGTTTTCGTGTGTGCCAACATATATTATCTCCACGGTTATGATTTGTTTATCCTCTTTCCAGACAGCCACATATGTAGGATTTCCTTTTTTTAAATGGCAATGGTGCCGGTTGTCAGATAGCTTTGAATAATTTGGCCAAGTACCACGTATCGGCCCATTTAAATAATGTCTGCAATCAAGAACTGAAGTTTCTCAGCGACCTTGAGAGACAAGCCTGCAACCTGTTTTTCAGCTTTTCTATGGATTTTAACCATCCATTTCATAATAATTATTTATACCTTTTTTAGGTGTCTTGTCAATTTGATTTCTCTCTGGGTATATAAAGGAACATTCATGATAAATAATGCCAAGAGTAAAACGTAGATTTCCCGTTCCTCCCGAGAGATGTTCTCTGTGGTAACTATTTCACTGCTTCTGCCTGGTTGAACCTACGCACTGTGTTTTTGTCTCTTGTCCAGGGCTGATGATTCCGTGGGCTATAGTTAAATGGAAAACAATAGTCCCTTTTCCGGATAATGTTTCACGTTTCTGGTAGCTACCTTATATCCCTTAACAAGTGCCGTTGCTGCGATCAGGCAGTCAAGTGAAGCAAGCGTAACTCCTTTAGCACGATACTTTCGATACAATTCCCCACCCTTAAATGCAATCTCTGGAGTAATTGGTTCAACAGCGCAAGCCTCTATGAAATTATGCGTCACAACCTTATCCGCATCACGCATACCGGCTGTTAACTCATACACAGACAATACACTTATCATCGCCTGGCCATTGCTCCACAAACTACCCATCAGGGGTTGTGTGTAGGCAGCTCCCCGCAGAAAGTCAATGGCAATATCAGTATCAATGAGAACGCCCGGCAAAGTCGCGATCCCCCTCTTTTCTCAGGTCGTTCACAATGTCTACGCTTGTGTCTTCTCTACTTTCCCAACTGCCAAAGGATTCCATCGCCTTCTGTACTTTTCGCTGGCGGATGTGCTCTCGCAGGGCCTCAGTGATGAAGCTGCTTACGTTTTTTGACATCGTTTTTGCTTCCTGAAGGAGATCGTCGGGTAGGGTAATTGAAGTTTTTACGAGGTGCATATATCCTCCTCATTAGTAGTACATAAATATACTACCAGGGAGTGTGTATAATGTAAAGGATAGTTTGTTTAACGTCTACGCTTTTAATCCCGTCAACCTGAGCATATTATGGATTATGATAGGTGTCGCATCTAAACATTGATACCCTGTATATTGTCAATGTTTAGACCTGACACTTCTCAATGTTTTCTACTTCTGTTAATTTGTGGGCGACTATTTTTTTCAGAATGTCAGGTGTGTTGGTGGTCATGGTTTCTGCTTTCGTATTGGTTTTATTGACGTGGCTGAAGTTGACCCGCTCTCGGCGGGTCTCGCCGATTGTTAGGCTTGGCTATTTTGTCTTTTGGTTCACATACGACGCAATTAAAAGAGTTACAAGTGCGAAGGTAAATAAAGACTGGAAGTATGTGAGTATACTGACATAAACTGAATTTGCATGAATTTTATAATAAGTACTATTAACTGTTTGAAAGCAGCTAAAGAGTAAAAAGTCTCCAAGCATTCGCAAATTGCCCCAATAATCAGGCATATTCATAACAGGATTAATTCGAGTAGGAGGATTGTTATATGCAAATGTGGTTATACAAATTGTGTAGGTAGCTCTGTAAATTGATGCGAAAATAATGCAACTGAGAACATAGAAATTAACAACATTAACTAGCCGAATCGAGGCCTTATGGGAAAGTATGTAGACATAATAGCGGAAGGCAAGTAAAAAGATAAAGCCTTGAAGCAAAAGTAACAGTATTAAATTGGTAATCCGATAAGCCAATGTTGCGCCCTCCGACGTGGAAAGGATCGTGCCAAATGGTGCCTGTAAAAATCGTAGAATTAATGCAGCAAGTATAACGCCGCACAGACCATACCAAGTCCGACGGAGCGTTTGAACAGTAATCCAATCTTTGGTTCCTTCATCGGACTCTAATAACAACTCGGCTAATCTTGCAACGAAATGCTTTATATTCATTTCTTACCTCTTCTGCCTAACTCGTTAATCTACGGTTTCACTATATTAAGTAACTTGTTATCAATATAGGCTACTTGTTACTCACATAGGTAACCGTCGGGGTTGCCTATATAAAGTAACTAAGCTCACTCTAGTTTGCTACATTCAGTTACACCAGTATCACTGTGTCACTGTAGCGGGCAATTGACGCGTCGTGGGTCAGTAATCGCAACGGTTCGCACAAAGCCTGGGCAACAAGAATACGATCAAGCGGGTTTAAGGGGACAGGCAACTCTTCGGGCCTGCTACTAAAAAGTAGCCTCTCTCCTTTTATTGCCCCTGCATTTATCGCTGATTCGTCAAATCTGCCAGCTTCTTCACCTGCTGAAGCGCTAGTCCGGAATCGATCGCCTCGGCGGCAAGCGTCATTCCCTCCGTGGGAGTGGCAACTTTTCCGGCTGCTACCAGCGCATAGGCGGCGTTCAGGAGAACGATGTCTCTTCGTGGCCCTCGTTCTCCGGTCAGCACTGCCAGGACTATTTCGGCGTTGATCAGGGCATCGCCCCCTTTAAGCGCCTCCATCGGGCAGCGGGTCAGGCCGAATTGATCCGGGGCGATGGTTGCAAGCGTGACTCCTGCCGGAGTTACTTCGGCGATCAGGGTTTCGCCGGTCAGAGTTATTTCGTCCATGCCGTCCGAGCCATGCACAACGAAGCCGTGCTTGCACCCCAGCTTGTGCAGAACCCCGGCAAGCTTTTCCACCAAGTCGGCGCGATAAACCCCCATGACCTGACAATCGGCCCCGGCCGGATTGGTCAACGGCCCGAGGATATTGAAGATGGTACGTATGCCTATTTCGCGGCGTGGCCCTATGGCGTGTTTCATGGCGCTGTGCAGGGCGGGGGCGAAGAGGAAGCCGATACCGATCTGGTCGATGCAGTTCTCGACCGTTTCCGGGGTGATGTTCAGATTTATCCCCAGCTTCTCAAGAACATCGGCACTGCCGCAGGCCGAAGAAACAGAACGGTTGCCATGCTTGGCCACCTTGACACCGCAGGCCGAGACAATAAAAGAGACGGTTGTGGAGATGTTGAAGGTGTTGGTGCCGTCACCGCCGGTTCCGACCACATCAAGGATGGTTTCACGGTCGATGTTGATATCGTCGCGGTCAATGTCCAGCACACCTTTGCCGACTCTGATCGGAGTGGCCCTCTCGCGCATGACGCGGGCCGCGCCGGTGATCTCCTCGACGGTTTCACCCTTCATGCGCAGGGCGGTGATGAAGGCGCCGATTTGTGCCGGAGTACATTCCCCCGACATGATCTGGTTCATGACCTCGATCATCTCTCCCTCGGTCAGATTCTCTCGTTCGACAACTTTGGCGATGGTTTTTTTTATCATTTAAAGTACCTCCATACGAAAAAAGGGGATGTTGCCATCCCCTTACGGTTGATATGCAAGCAAGAGGAGTCAGTTACCTTCTTTGATCTTGCGGATCGCCTCGCGAATCATTGCTTCTGCCAGATCCGGCACTACTTCCCAGACAATCCGCTCGATTACATCTTTTGATGCCGCAGTAATTGCGGATCTTAACTGTTCTTCCGTTAAATTGAGAGACGGAGCCGGAAGAGGCTCAGCGGAAGTTGCCGTTTCAATAAATGGTTCAGTCTCAAATGCCGGCGGCTCTTCATAGGTGAAGGTTTCTTCATAATCCGGCGCTTGTTCCGTTGTCGATGGCGGAGTATAAAGATCGGCAAAATCGAATGCGGGAGCGGCATCATTTTGTTCTGCAACAGCTGAATTAACAGGAGCCGCCGGAGTAACTACCTCATCCTCGAACGTAATATCGCCGAATGAAGCATCTTGAGCGGGGACCGATTGTTCAGAAAATGAAGTCTGGGATGGCTTGGCAATGACTTCATCCGCAAATTCAAAAGTACTTTCCTCAACCGGAGTCCATTGAGATCCAACATTAAGGGTCGATGTATCACCTGACATTACAGCCTGAGCGACAAGTTGCGCATCATTTTCTTCGCCGACAATGGCAAATACATCGATATCGGGTTCATTTACCGCAGCGGGCTGAGCAGATTGAACAGCGATATCGGGAACGGCGGCAGTTTCAACAGTCGGTTCAACTTCAGTGGTAAAAGCACCCCAGATATCTGACGGAGCCGACGGTTGCGGAGCTGCAGGTTGCCCGGCAAAAAGAGGGGTAGGGGTATCGGATAAGGTGGCGGATATTTCAGGCATCTGGTTGCTAAGTGTATCTGTCGATTGCGAACCTTGAACAGATTGGGCTCTTGACCTTCCAAGTTCCAGAAGCTCTTTAACCTTGTTGATGATCTGCTGCGATTCAAACGGCTTGGCAATAAAATCGTCCGCGCCACTTCTTATGGCTTTTTCCTCATCGAAAGGTTCAAATGATCCGGTCAGAATAAGAATCGGCTTGGCAGAAAGAGAAGGCGTCGAACGCACAGTTTCACACACTTCATAACCGGACATTCCGGGCATCAGGGCATCTATCAACAGTATGTCGGGAGTAATCTCAAATGCCTTATCGATAGCGGCTTTGCCATTATCGACAACCGTCAGGGAGTATTCGTCTCCTCCGAAAATGATGCCGATTACTTTCTGAATGGTGATGCTGTCGTCGGCGACCAGCACTTTAATGCTCATCGATCCCCCCCTTGCTGAATGGATACGCAGGAATAATGATACCGGAAACAACTAACACAGGCGAAATATCGTGTCAAGGTATTAGCGTTTCAGGGGATTTTCATCTCGCTGGTGATTTCTGCGGCAATTCGAGGGGTGGAAAATATGGAGACAGCCAAGCTTGATATATCACTTCGCAATTGATTAAATCGGCGAACATTTGCGTAATCGAGACGAACGGTCAATACAATTACATATAAATCCAGCTCCGGGTCAATCCAGATTGATGATCCGCTGTATCCGGTATGACCGAAAGACATATCGGAAAAATAGTTTCCGCGCGGTGACGAGAACGGAGAATTGATGTCCCATCCCAATCCCCTTATGATTCTGCCGCTGTTGTAAAAATAAGGCGATGTCATCTGGGAAATGACCCGCTCTTTAAAAATGCGTGATCCGTTGTATATTCCCCGGTTAAGTATCATGGTCGCGAACTTGTTCAAATCGCCGGCGGTAGTGAATAATCCTGCATGACCTGCCACACCTCCAAAACGGCGCGCATTAATATCCTGAACAATTCCAGCCGAGAGAATTTTCTCCCCGCTCTCTGTGGGCGCGATCACATTTAATCCCGCCTGGGGAAGGAAATCTGTTTCAGTCATACCGATCGGAACGTAAATATATTCCGTACAAAATCTGTCCAAAGGGATCTTTGCTGCGCGCTTGACCAGTTCTCCAAGCAGTATGAAGTTTATGTCAGCATAACGAAAACGGTTTCCCGGCAGGGTGCCGTTGTTTTGTAAGCTGGCTTTCTCTATCAGGCTTCTCAAGGGATCATTATCGGCGATTTCAACATCGTCCATTCCTGACGTGTGGGTTAATAAATTGAGGATAGTAATCTCATCACGATCGGTCCCTTCAAATTCCGGGAACCAGCGGGTCAACGGATCAAGAAGGTTTATTTTCCCCTGTTCGAGCAGCTTCATGATAGCGGGTGTGGTTGCAATTACCTTGGTGAGCGATGCGATGTCAAACAGAGTGCGCTCGGAAAAAAGAGGGGCTTTTTCGTCCGGATATAGTCTGCCTTGCGCCGCTGTGTAAAGCTGGCCGGTATGGTTGCCGATGGCAACGACCCCTCCGGAAATCAAACCTCGGCGGATGGCATTTTCGAGAATAACGTCGACGGATACGGCACGACCGAAATCCATCAGATCATCAGCGGCTTTAAGATTAGTCGAAAGTGAAAGAAAGAGCGCGGTAAGAAATATGCGAAAAAATATCACGGGTACGCCCTGTGTTGACAGTTTCAAGACAAAAAGCCTCCGCAAGCGGAGGCATAAAAATAAAATAAATTTCAGAAGGATTTCAGGATCGGTAGTCGGCGTTGATGCTGACATATTCGTGCGTCAGATCGGAAGTGTAGACGGTCGCGGCGCCATTGCCGACTCCGAGGTCAACCGAAACGGTGAACTCTTTTTGTTTAAGAATCTCCGTGCCGCGTGCTTCAGCATTATCACCGGCAAAAATGCCGTTGCGTGCCATAACCACATTGTCGAAGGAGAGCGACAGTCGCGCCTGATTCACGGTTGCACCGGAGTAGCCGACTGCGGCAAAGATCCTGCCCCAGTTGGCATCCTGTCCGAAAAAAGCGGTCTTTACGAGGCTTGAATTGGCGATGGCCATTGCGGCCTGTTTGGCTTCGACACCGGAGGCTGCGCCGGTGACCCGAATCTCTACAAACTTGGTGGCCCCTTCGCCATCCTTGACGATCTGCTTGGCCAGCGAGAGCAGCACTTCACCGAGCAGCTGTTCGAAGTTGGCTGCCGCCGGCGATCCTGCGCTTATGACCGGATTGCCGGCCATGCCGTTCGCCATGATCAGGCAGGTATCGTTGGTTGACATGTCACCATCCACCGTGATGGCGTTGAAGGAGGTGTCCACGGCGCGGCGGAAGGCCTGCTGCAGAAAGGCAGGTTCGATGGCGGCATCGCTGATAATGAAAGAGAGCATGGTAGCCATGTTCGGCATGATCATACCAGCCCCCTTGGCAATGCCTGCTACCGTGTAATTGGTGCCGCCGGCTACCCCACTTCTGGCCTCCATCTTGGGAAAGGTGTCGGTAGTCATGATGGCCGAAGCCACATCGTCCAACGTTCCGGACGCAAGTCCGTCAATTGCCGCCGGAATTGCCGCGCGGATCCGATCCATAGGCATCTGCACGCCGATAACGCCTGTGGATGATACCTGAACCGCATCGTCGGCCAGTCCCAGTCCTTCGGCGACCAACCGTGAAGTTTCATGAGCCGCGATCATTCCTTGATCGCCGGTGCAGGCATTGGCGTTGCCGCTGTTGACAATCAGCACCTGGGTGCTGCCGCTCTTGATATGTTCCATGGAGAGCAGCACCGGGGCGGCCTTGACCGTATTAGTGGTGAAAACGGCGCAGGCATTGGCCGGCACTTCGGAGAAGATCAGGGCCAGATCTTTACGCCCCGGTTTCTTGACGGCAGCCTCTACTGCGGAAAACTGAAAACCTTTGATGTCCATGATTTACCTCGGATGAAATATGCGTAATTCTACGGATTTTACTCATACTCTTCAAGAATAAAATGGCGCAAACAGAGCCCTGCATCCTTTGACTGGAAGCTGGGCACTGTTTGCGCCGAAATATACTTCAATAGAGATTGAGAATTTTTCTATGCGGTTAACAAATATGTTGCGTCAGGAGATGCCCTTGGCGTTCAAAAATACACCATATTTCTGATCTACGCCTTGAATGTGATTGACAAGCCAATCCTTGAGAAAACTCATGACCGTCATGGTCAAAATGCCTCCTCCCGCCTGCTCCTGGAATTTCTTCTGCAGATCCAGAACCTGTGTTACCAGTTTTTCATGTTCGGCCTTGTGCTTTGCCAGTTCAGGGTAGCCATTGGCCTGCATCATCTGTTCTTCGTCCTTGAAATGGGTCGCCGTATAGGAAATAAGCGACTGCAGGGTCGTGCCCAGTGCGGCGTTTCCTTGGCCCGCTTTCATCGCGTCATGAAGCTGGTTGACGAGGTCGACCAATTTTTTGTGCTGATCGTCGAATTTCTTGACCTTTACGCTGAGTCTCGGACTCCATTCCATAAGCGCCATACAGTTTCTCCTTTAGGGTGTGTGTTTGGACGGCATGTGCCGCTATTATAAGAACAGACCAATGTAGCATGTTTTCAGCTTGATGTGAAGTACCATTATTGCGATTCAGCCGAATATCCGATCCGAACCCCGCCCCACTGTCTACCGTCGATGACTATCGGGGTGGACATGTCGTTCATGACCTCACCGGTATCGCGCAGATATGTCTGCAGGAGAAAGGCATCATCATTGGTTGCAGCGCGCAAGCCGGTTCTGTCATTAAAGAGCCGTTTGGTTCGGTTGCCGCTCATATCTTTTTGCATGTCTCCGGTAAGAGGCTGGGTGTAGCGCAGGTTATGCGAAGCGACGTAACCGGAGTGGTCCACGCAGATGGCGTAGAACATGCGCTTGTCCCTGTTGACAATATCTTCCTGGACGGGAGAAATGATCTCGTCGAATAAACGGTCGAAAGAGGTGGAGAATTTCTGGGGAAAGGTATTAGGAATCGGCTTGTAGTCGGTACTGAACAGCGCTTCCCGACTGATTCGGCCGCTGCTGATTGCGCTGCCTAGTGCTGCCACGGCCCGGTCACGTAATTCGGTTGCAAAGCCCTTGATTGTGTCGTGGTTGTTGCCGACCTTGAATTTGCCAACGGTATTGTAGATCTTTTCCGCTGTTTCGGTAAGTTCTCCGAAGGTGGAAACGGCATTTCCCATCTGTGACTCGATCTCGTTGGATGTTATGGATACCTGGTGGATCTTGTTGGTGATATCGGTTGTTGTGGCGCCCTGTTCCTCTGTCGCGATGGCTATCGAATTGATCATATCGGCCGATTCCGTAGCCAGGGCGAGAATTGCGGATATCTGGTCGCTTGCCCGGCCTGAGTTGACTATTCCATGATCGACGCGCTCCTTCTCGTCATCAATGGACTTCATGGCTTCGCGGATATCACCCTGGATCATCTTGATAATTGCGGCGATCTGCTGTGTGGAGGCGGATGTCTTTCCGGAGAGCAGTTTAACTTCATCGGCAACGACAGCAAAGCCGCGGCCGGCTTCACCGGCTCGGGCAGCCTCAATGGCGGCATTCAGAGCAAGCAGATTGGTCTGGTCGGCAACGTCCTCGATCAAGCCGACGATCTCTCCGATCTGTCCGGATGACTGCTCAAGGCGATGCATGACACCTAAAGTATGCTCTACCCCAATTTTGATCTGGTCGATACTGTCAACGGTCTCTCCGACGACGCTGCGTCCGTTGATCGCCGATTCGTCAACCTGTTTTGAGAGAAGCGATGCCTTGGCGGTCGTCGCAGCGACATCATTCAGCGTGGCCGACATCTCCTCCGAGGCAACCGCTACCGATGCTGACAGCTCTTTCTGCTCGTAAACAGCTGCGGCCAGTTTTTCGATGCCGGCCATGGTACGGCAGGAGGTGATGGCGACATGTCCCGCCTGCTTGTACAGTTCGGAGATGATCTCTCTGAGTTTAGCTACAAGGCTGTTGACGTCCCCGGTCAACATGCCGATCTCGTCAGAAGATGTCACCGGGATACACATAGTCAGGTCGCCTTCACCCGTTGAAAGTACGCGGATGCTCTTTGAAACGCTGACTATGTTGCTGATTATGGTGATGCGCAGGAAGAGATACATACCCCCTACGATCAGTAAAAAACAGATCGCGCCGACCGCACATTGCAGCATTGCCAACTGTTTTGCGCCGGAATAACCGTCTTCGAGCGAGGTGGTCAACTTGATAGCCCCTGTGTAGATCCCCTCCGGATGACACGACTTGCAGCGCTGCTCGTTTGGAATAGGAATGATGCTGGTCAGAGTGTGGACGCCATTGATGGTTTGTTTAGTATTGAGCGGTTTCCCGTTCTTAAATGATTCCAGCACGGCCGTATCGGCAGATATGCCTCCGCCCGAGGGTTTGCCCTCTTTGCTGAATATGATCAAATCGAGCACAACCTTCTTGCTCTTCAGCTGCTCGACGTAATGTTTTACTGAATCCAGGTCGTTCTTCATCATGAACTCTTCGATCGATTGCCGGATTGACGAGGCCAGATCCTTCGAAGATGATTCATGCAGTTGGATGGTTGAGTTGAGTCCAAGCCAGAGTGAGGTGCCTCCCATTACGCTGAAACCAAGGAACAGCGTAATTCCGATGATGCAGAATACCTTTGCCGCAAGTTTCATTTTCATGGTCAAACCCTTTCCAAATCGGAAACTAACTGTTTCTCATCCAGACTTTCCAGATGGAAAGTAAATAGCATGACGCGATCAATAATTAAATCATTATTTTGCAGCGTCTTCCGGTTAGGTC
>CAIYDX010000406.1 GCA_903925005.1 uncultured Geobacteraceae bacterium | reverse complement strand
TTGACTCCGATAGGGCGGCCAAAGCAACCTTGGCCTTAAAAGCTGCGCTGTGGCGTGTACGATGTTGTTGCATAGAACTCTCCTTTTGAAATTGGGAGGTTCATTGCTTACACACATGTCTCAAAAACCGCAACCACTTCACATGAAGCATAGACCTGAGACCACGGTTTGGGGAATTGTGGTCTCACTTATCTCAATTGTATTTATGTGGGTGCTCATTAAACAAAAAACTAGCGTTGGAAAGGCTCTTAACTCTAAAGCGATACTTGCCGACGTCGCATGCTCTCGTATATGCATCTACTTATCATTTGTTTTGCTTGCAGCCAGTGTTGGGTACGAATTGACAGGAATCGGTTATCTTGATGCCATCGGAGCGTTATTAATCTCCTGGCTATCATGGAATGAAGGAGGCGAGTCATTTAGAAAAGCACAAGGAATATCATGTGTAAGTTGTTGTAAGTAACAATAACCACCCATATTTCTTCATCAGCAGTAGTTCATACATTACAACCGATATAAAAAGGAGATTTTGTTATGATCAAGAAAGTTGCCGTATTTTTGGATACAGTATCGCAAGCCTGGCTAGCCGTGCGGCTCTCAAAAAAATGTCGTTCCAGACTATAATGTTTCAGTTCGATTGTGTTACGCGCTAAACGTGGCGACCTAAGCTAACATTATTACCAGGGGTAAGAAGAGCAAAGTGCTCGCGAACCGGCACCCAATATATGTATCTAAATAGATACGTATATTGGAAATGGCTAAATAACTATGACCTTATATCAGCGGGTGTAGTATTTGTCATCAGATCCTGAGTTCTGGCAACCATCTCGGTTGGTATCTGATATATCACGTTATTATTACTGTCCTCGAATTTAATCCTTATTTTACCTTGAGGACTATATGATTCAACTGTATGGCTCATGGATCTGACCGGCTTGTGAGAAGCAACCGCGGCTACATTGGAAGATGAATTAGACGGAGTGTCAGCCTTTGGCTTAGCAGACTGTACTGTTAAAGGATCGGCAGGAGTGTCCTTTACAGGTTGTTTGGAAGATATAGCAATATTAAAAGCACCCGCTCCACCAACTATCGGATTTACACTCATGACAAACTCCTACAAAATCCGATTCTAGTATATTGGGGGTCTACGCCCAAAGCCCAGATTATTTCCTTTTCTTTATAAAACAGCCAGATAGAATCTATTCATAGTCAAGCTGCATGAAACAGCTGCTATAAATAATTTCATTTTGCTTGGAAGTTGAAGCCGCTTTTGCACACGATACAAACCCTTCCCCAACTTTTAGTGCTGGCCTGACCGACTTTGTAAGGTCGGACAATAAAACTATATTTCGTAAATAAGTCTTTATAGCAGTACCACCAACTATAAATATAAAAAACTGTGATGCCAGTCACATCATTAATCTCAGATTTTGCTATTGTATACTTAACAGAAGGATCGATCTCTAAAAAAACATAATAACCGAAAAGGCACAGTCCGGGGAACCGGATGTCGCAAAGTCACCTACCCAGACCGGGCAGAGGGACCGTCGAAGTTAGCACACTCTGACCCACAGAGTTTAAACGACCCGCCTTTTCAAAATACATGAGGCGGGTTTTTTTATGCCCAACATTCCAAAGGAGAATTGATCATGATTATTTATGCAGCCATCCTTGGTTCACTGACCGCAGTAGCAATGTTCGCCCAGTTTCTGGCCTACCAGCAGTACCTCAACGGCAACACTAGTGCAGTTAACTATCAAATCGAAAAGGAGATGTGCTCATGCTGACTTACTTTATCATTCTTGGATCAATTGCGGTGGCAACGTTGTCTGTTCAGTATCTGGCCTATCTTCAGTACAAAAACAGCAGCGTCCCTGCGTCAAACTGCTCAACCTCAAGCAAAACCACTGGGGAGGTGTACGCATGCTAACGTACCTGACAATAATCGGCTCCATTTCTGTTGCCACTTTTACCGTTCAGTTCCTGGCATACCGAACCTACAAAAAAGCTCAGATTACCGTTGAAGTTTGCGCTCCTGAGAGAGGTACTGAGGAGGTGTATGTATGTTGATTGCAATCGGAGTATTTCTGCTGGTGGCGGCCATTACCCTGTCACTCCAGTTCAAGTCGTACCTGAGCAGTCGCAAGTAGCCAGATATTACGTAAGAGACTTACGAATACATTGTCCGGAAAAAACGTCATAAGGAGAGCGATCCCATGAAATACAGAAATATTGCCGTATTTGTTTTTTGCAGCGTAAGCATCGGTCTATTGAGCGGATGTTTTCATGATCAAAAACATCAGGCAGCAAGGGCGACGACCTCAGGTGTAGCTATTCTGGAAAAGAATGATATTGAAATGAAACTGGTGCAAAACCCCGATACGATGGCTGGTGTCATCAAAGATATGGCTATTGGCACACCGATGACCAATGGAGCTCTCTATGATGGGCATAACGGCTATTATGACATGAGTTACACTGGACCGCCAAAGACCATACTGGTTAGTACTGTCACATTTGATAGATCGGAGAGAGACTGATTCTCTGAACATTTCAATAGCAACAACGATATCCATTGGAGAATTGCATGAGTATTATCTATGTAATAATTGTACTGTTTGCCGTACTGACGGCGGCGTTTGTCTTTCAGGTTCTTGATTACAGGAGATCTGAAGGCCGGAAAGATCGCTGGCACTAAAAGCATTGTTACGAAAAGGGTAACAAAGGCTCCTTGACAGCGGCTGAGCAGACAATGCTACATGGCAATATCAGAAATCAGTGAGGTGCAAACCGATATGATCTTGTCCTACGACACTCAAAAGCAATCTACTGTTGCCAGTATAAATTCAGACCGATATGAATGTGAGCTCTCTGTTTGTCCGAGTCCCGCTTGCGGTTGTCAAATAATATACATAGACCTTAGGAGCATTGAAACCGAACGCACTGATACCACGCCCCCTTCCAGGCATGTTGAAATTGACCTTTCAGGCAGGTCAATTAGCGAACAAGCCAAAATAAACCTATCAATTGAGGACTTTCGATTTACCAAACTATTTCTCAACCTTTTAACCGAAGACGACTTTGATTTACTGGTCAAGCAGCATTCTGTAATTAAGAATACTCTGACAGAGAAGGCAGACCCTGACAGTATTGACGCACATTTTAACTATAACAAAATTGAACGTGATGGCTTAATGTACGTTTATAACGATGTCATGCCCTATGCCGACCGGTTGAGTGTTACGCTGGAGGGCAACTCATACCGGATATTTGATCAATATTGCATTAAATCAAACTGCAACTGCACCCATGTGAATAACAGCGTGGTAAAATTCGATGAGAATACTCGAACCTCTGAGGAAATAAGTTGTTTCTCTGTGGATTACATCAATAAAGAATGGAGTGCAATTGACGACACTCCATTGGGTGCTGAATTGGGTAGTATGCGCTCAGCTATAGAAACGCAGATCCCCCGATTATATGAAGTCCTTCAAAAACGGCATGAAAGACTCAAGGCTATTTATGCGTTCAACAAGAATAAACACTCGGCTGCCAAGCAACCACCTGCCTTGCCGAGAGTTGGTAGAAATGATCCGTGCCCTTGCGGGAGCGGCAAAAAGTTCAAAAAGTGCTGTTCACTATAATGTTTCAGCCGGCTGTTCTGTAAGCATGTGGGTAAGAACTTCTATTCAAAGAACCAATTGCGGAAGTCTTCATCGGTTTCAATTTTGGTATAGAACCACAATGAAATCAGCGGTGGCCCGATCAGCATGACGATGGTGAAAGGGACTATTTTGTACACGTCGCTCTGAAACATCAGAGTGTGGTATTCGTAGGCAAATGAAGGAATCAGGTAGACCAGAGTAAGGTAGATACCCAACACCAGAGTGACAACGCTACAAGGTACGTGCCAGCGCATATTTCTTTTCACACTGTCCAGTTTGAATTTCATGTCCCGCCCCCTTTTCATGGCTTAATACCCAACAAAAAACCCGCCTCTTTGTGGAAAAGGCGGGTTGGTTATACGCAATATCGTCTGAGCACTTCGACGGTCCCTCTGCCCGGTCTGGGTAGGTGACTTTGCGTCATCCGGTTCCCCGGATTTTGCCTTTTCGGTAATCGTGTGTTATCTGAGATCAGTGCTATCGTTGAATTCAGAATAGCGCGTCTGTATACAAAAATATGTGACTGTAATCACAGTTTACAATGTATCCGGCTTTTCTATCCTCTATTACACGGTATTAGTGCTGGATCTCTATTTTGCAAATAAATAGAATTTTCCATCATGTCTTTTTCTCCATTCCCTCTACAACACTCTTCAACTCATCACGTAACTGATCAAATTTATATGGCTTACGGATTAAGCTCACTTTGTCATAATGATCAATTCTTGAGGTAATGTTGGTATCTCCAAAGCCACTAATTACAATTATCGGCAATTCAGGATTTAGTTTTTTAAGCTCATGACATAATTCGTAGCCGTCCATTACAGGCATGTTCAAATCCGTGATAATTATTGAAACTTTTGCAACATTCTTCTGGTATAATTCCAATGCTTCTCTGCCATTGGAGGCATCTATTACTATAAATCCCAACTTCTGCAAAAAAACTTTTGTAAAATTTCTAACTTGATCTTCATCCTCTACCAGCAATAATGTGCCACTTCCTTGCCATTGATCAAACGAAGTAGCATTATTTAAAAAATCATCTCCACAAGAACTGCCTATTTGGACGGGTAAATAGACTTTAAAGGTAGAACCATGGCCCAGATGACTGGTAAATTGCAGTGAACCATTATGAGCCTTTATGATGCCAAGTACTGCTGACATACCCAAACCACGACCCGTAAATTTAGTCGTATAGAATGGTTCGAACAGTCTCTGCTTGGTCTCATCATCCATACCACAACCATTATCAGTAACCTCAAGACATGCATACGTTCCTGGTGGGATTCCGGAAGGACCAGATCTGAAATACTCATTTCCTTCAATTCATCAACCATATATCCGAGCATGTATTCGATCGCCTGATTGGCGTTAATGATTTTGCTGTCGGTCGCGACGATAATGATTCCGAGTACGGATTTTTCAAATACGGACCGGTAGATAAACTCCTGTTTTACCAGGTCGTCAAACCTGTTTTTCATACAGACCGACTCGCCGCGCAGAAGTGCAATTTCATCGGTCAGAGATCGCTGCCTGTCGATGATTCCGGTCAGTTCCCGGCGACAGACCATATCAGGAGGGAGTTCATCCGGCAGGTTACCTGATGAGACGGCAGCCAGAGTACAATATAATTCCTGTTGAGCGCAGCTCATACCGACTCCTCCAGACAGGGACTTTACCAGTTCAATCTATAGTTCATCAGAAACGGTAAAACAACTGATTTTAATCATGTTTCGCTCCGTTAATCTTTTCTCGAAGTACCGGGCTGGCCTTAAAAGAGACTACCTTACGTGGAGTAATATAAAGTGGCTCACTGGTATGCAGGTTTCTGCCTTGTCTCGCGGTTTTATGCCTGATTGCAAATTTCCCGAATCCGGAAATTCTCACTTCTTCCCCACCTTTCAATGTTGTCTTAACAACTGATAAAACACTTTCGAGCAGTTCCATTGATTCGGATTTGTAAAGTCCCATATGCTTTGCAATTTTTTCAGAGATGTCCAGTTTGGTCAGTGTCACTTGAGCTTCCTCCATCGTTTATCGGTGGGCTTCCCATGTTACGTACTTTTCTGGTAATAATCAAAATTACAATACACATGATAAAAAGACGGAAAGCATCCCAGTCATAGACAGTTGATCCAATTTTTATGTGTGAACAGTAATCGGATATGACCTTGGCGACCATTATCTCCACAATACAGATAATGCTTTCAGCTAAGTTCAAAATCCACGCAACCGCACAGAGGCAGAACAAATACAACACATCAATAGTCATATCCTCATAGATATAATCAAAATATCCTATGACGGAAATTACCAGCGTGAAAATTAAAATTTCCCTAAAATAGATGTTACTGTATTTCAAAGTCATCTGTAGGATCATTGGCCTTTTAAAGTAGTGGTATTCCTTGCACAAAACATCTGACATCTTTATCAGAGTTAGTATGGACAAATATAGTCTTTTATATCCTATACTTTTTCCGAATCAAAGCTCTTAGGAGTACGCCATGTTACCAATAGTTGGATTGTTTGTCGTCGCTGCTGTAGGTGTCTTACTGGTGCAATTTGGTGCATTCAAAAGTTCATCGAGCGCAAGCAAACATTGAAATAAGCAATTATCTTTTGTTGCACAATAAACAACTACAGTGTCTGAGCATGCAGTTTGACTGCTTAGCATTGATTATAACTTGAATCGGCTTATCACTTGCTGCAGGCACTCGGCTTCACGATACAGTAGAGAAGAAGCTGTGGCTGTCTCGCTTGCTCCACGGGCTGCAGATTGGACGATATCAGTAATTTCTGAAATGCTTGATGTTATCTTGGAAGACGTTGCTGTCTGCTCCTCAGCGGCAGTGGCTATCTGGTTTATTTGTCTGGTGACATCGTTGACTTGACCTAATATTCGCTTGAGGGCTTCACCGGACTTCGCAGAGTATTCTGTCCCTTTTCCCACATCTGCCACGCCTTCTTCTATTGAAGAGACCGCCCCTTTCGTTCGAATTTGAATTGCTTTGATCATCTGACTAATTTCTCTTGTCGCCCGTGTAGTGCGTTCGGCCAAAGCCCTCACTTCATCAGCCACTACTGCAAAACCTCTTCCCTGCTCACCGGCCCGGGCTGCTTCGATGGCTGCATTAAGTGCCAGAAGATTGGTCTGGTCAGCAATATCTTCAATAGTGCCAATGATCTGCCCTATCTGTTCAGACTGGACACCAAGCTCATCAACTGTTTTTGCTGTACTAAGTACCCGGGAGGCTATCCGCTCCATACCAAGAATTGTCTGATCAACAATCAGAGAACCTTCCTGAGCGGCCTCACTTGCCTTATTGGAGCTTTCAGCAACCGCAAGGCAGTTGTGGGCAATGTCTTCTGATGTTGAGGTCATCTCTTTACTCTCGGTATTTACGATGACTGCCTGAGACGCAATGTTTTCGGTACCGTGGGCAATCTGCGCGGCATTGAACTCCAACAGACTCGATTCCGCCGCTACTTTTTCGGAAGACTGAACAATTTGTGAAATAATTTCTCGCATGGTAGTTTGCATACTGGCAATGGAGCGAATTATTGCACTGATTTCATTGTTACGCTTGGCCACTATTGGCTGAGTCAAATCTCCATCAGTCATTTTGGTCAAGTATGTGGCAATACGCTGGAGTGCGTCATTAATCGACCAGAAAAGAAGGCCACAGAAGAGTATGCCCAAGCTGATGGAAATAACAGTTGTCACAATTGCAAAACCAAGGGGCAACGAACGACCTATTCCAACCGCAGCTGCTATACAAAAACTATAACAGATACAGAGAAGCATTATTCGGGTTCTAACGCTAAAACGGCGATAAAGCTCCAATATGGTAAGCATATTTCCTCCGCAGATTGTAGGATATTATACTACAGCAGCTGCATGTGACGTAAGCCTTAAGAAACTGGAACACTCGCAATTCTGCATTTTAGTTCTTTGCCGACTTTAAAGAAAGCCAGTTTTTTTGATTTGATTGAAATCTTTTCTCCGGTTCTCGAATTTCTTGCCTCACGGGCCTTATAGCGCCTATTTACAAAACTGCCGAATCCACGAATTTCTATACGCCTGTCTGCTGCCAGTTCATCTGACATTCCGTCAAAAATGACATTGATAATGATCTCTGCATTCCGATAGCTGATACCTTTCAAATCAACTAGCTCTCGAACAAGATCTGACTTCGTCATAACTGATTTCTCCCTGTTTCATTGAATTAGTAACGCTGCCACAGAGCATTGCATTTGAGGCGCAACGGAAAAACATACATAAAGGGGAATCCGCCCAAGTCAGAGCCTGTCAATGATTCAGTGCAAATGACATTTGGGATTTTCTAACGTAGTTTTTTTATGTGTAAATTACTCCATCACTCCGAAACCCTTTCGTTCGTCATCAGAAAACATTCGATCAATATCCAACCATTTTGGGAGGATCTCGGCCAGCTTTGCCTTTGTAACAGGTTTGGCTACATAATCATTCATTCCAGCAGCAAGGCACTCTTCTTTATCACCTTTCATAGCGTTGGCAGTCATGGCAATTATGGGTACGTTGTGATTGGTTACTTTTGAGTGTTCACTGCGGATTGCGGCTGTTGCAGCAAAACCGTCCATTTCGGGCATTTGGCAATCCATCAGCACCAGGTCATAGTTGATTAATTCCAGCGCTTTTACCGTTTCAAGGCCATTGGCGGCGACATCAACCTTGTAGCCGAGGCTGTTCAGCAGTCTTTGTGCCACTTTCTGGTTGATGATGTTGTCTTCTGCCACCAGGATACGCACGCCACGTGCGGCAGCCTCTTCAATGGTATGTCGCGTGACTAAACCGGTTTCTGGTTTTTCGACTCCGGACATAGCACGCCCAAGAGCTATGGCCATACAATCATAGAGCTGTATTTTCCGCACGGGCTTGTTCAGATAACCGGCAAAGCCGATCTGTTCCATCATAGCCGTATCTCCCCGCTGGCCCATTGAGGTCACCATCACCAAAACGGTTGCTTCCAGTAGCGGATCACTCTTGATCAGTCGGCAAAGCGTCATCCCGTCCATCCCCGGCATCTGCTGGTCGAGCAGGGCCATTTGGAAGGGATCGGCCTGTTCATGCGCCTTGCGTAGAATTGCTATTGCGGTTACCCCGTCGACAGCTGTTTCATACCGACACCCCCAACTGTTCAGCAATGATACCATCAGCATCAGATTAGTGGCATTGTCGTCAACGACAAGAATCCTTGATCCGGTCAATTCAGCACGTGGTTCAGAAACCGGTTGATAGCCAACGGCCTGTTCGAAACGGGCGGTAAACCAGAAGGTAGAGCCTTTGCCCATCTCGCTTTCTATGCCGACTTCCCCCCCCATCATTTCAGCAAGCTTTTTACTGATGGAGAGGCCGAGCCCTGTGCCGCCGTACTTGCGGGTTATGGAACCGTCCACCTGGGTAAAGGGGTTAAAGATGGCATCAAGGCGATCCGCAGGTATGCCGATACCTGTATCGCTGACTGAAAATCTGATGGCAGTGACTCCATTCTCAGTGGTATCAAGCCTGGCGTTGATGACGACCTCGCCTACAGTGGTGAACTTGATGGCGTTGCCGACCAGGTTGGTCAGTATCTGGCGGAGTCTGCCGGGATCCCCTTTAAGTTGGGAAGGTATCGTCGGATCAATCAGGCAGATCAGTTCCAGCCCCTTTTCCGCAGCACCTATTGCCAGTATGTCGACCGTATCTTCCAGCATTATCCGCAAGTCAAAATTGATGGTCTCCAGATCCAGCATGTGGGCTTCAATTTTGGAGAAATCAAGAATGTCATTGATGAGGTGTAATAGGTTCTCGCCGCTCTTTCTGATGATTTCGGTGCATTCCCGCTGTTCATTGGTCAGTTTGGTATCCAGGAGCAGGCTGGTCATACCGATTACTCCATTCATCGGTGTTCTGATCTCATGGCTCATGTTAGCCAGGAATTGGCTCTTGGCGGAGTTGGCTGCCTCGGCAAGCTCTTTACTGACCGTAAGTTGCTCCAGGAGTTCCTTCTTTTCAGTAATGTTTTCTTTGACTGCCAGAAAATGAGTCATTTTTCCGTTTTGATCTGTAATCGGTGAAATCGATATTTGCTCCCAGAAGAATCTGCCATTCTTATCCTTGTTTAAAAATTCTCCTTTCCATGTCTTGCCTGCCAGAATGGTAGACCATAAATTTTCATAGGTTTCTGGTGGGGTTTTGCCAGATTTCAGAATGCTGGGATTTTTGCCGATGGCTTCTTCGGTGGTGTAGCCGGTAAGTTCGGTAAAATACGGATTTACATATTCGATTGCGCCATTGATATCGGTTAGCACGACGGTAACCGGACTTTGCTCTATTGCTCGATGTAACAGGAGTTGCTCGTTTTGTAACTGGTCAATGAAGCGGAGCAGTATGCCACCCCCTACCAGGGCAATTATAAAACAGGCAGCAGTGAGAGATATGGACAATATTATTGCCCGGTGGTTTTCAGCATCAATGGCCTCTTTTGCTACGGTGATATTTTTGTCATTGGCAACGGCAAAGTCTTCGAGTGTGGCCTCTGCCAGACGTATTGATACCTTGCCCGATTGGATAGCTGCATTAGCTTGCTCTGGTGAGTTTATGGTTCCGCTTTTTATCTCCCCGATGACTCCGTTAAAACTGGTTTTGTACCCTTCAACATTTTTTGATATTGAAACCAGCATCTGTAAATGATCTGGCTCATCCTCCATTTCTTTTAGAACTTCCAGCCTTTGTTTGGCCTTTTCGTAGGCATCGTTCCATTTGATACAGTACTCTTCCACCTTGGCAAGGTCACGTATGTTTAAGAAGGCATCCTTCTCAAAGCGGCGCATAATGTTAACGTTAGCCAGCAGACGTTGAGAGTATTCAACCACTCTGGATTCGCCATCAATAATCTGTTTGCCCTTGGTAATGGAGGTATTGAGTTCATAGATTCCGGCGCCGCCAAGTAATGCTATTACCAGGAGGCATGCCGCAAGTCCCAAAATAATCAGCGTTTTGATCTTCACAAGGATCCTTGATATCCATAAAGTTTGCTTGCATCCGGTCACCGATTGGTACTTTCAGCAACGTTCAGACAGTTTTGGAGTCACGCCCTCATTACATAGCCACTACCACGCTTTGTGCAATCCAGTGCCAAGTAGTGCTTCATATCTGACCTGAAGTTATTTGAGATTATCTATAATATCAAGCTGTTTATCAAAGCATTCGGGGCATATGCCGTGACTGAACTTTGCCTCCGAATGGCTTGAAATATACGTTTCCATCCTATGCCAGCTTTTTTCGTCGTCACGGATTTTTTTGCAGTAGGAACAGATTGGAATTATACCTTCAAGTATTCGCACCGTTAAAAGTGCCGTTTCCAGTTGCAGAACCTTATTAGAAATTTCTTCCTGCATATTTTTCAGATCAGTAATATCCCTGGCTATGGCAAAAATGGCGTCTATTTCACCATTACTGTCAAACATGGGCCCCTTGGTGATAAGCATCTGCTTTGGCGGGTCGGTAGTAGTATATAGTTTTTCAAAGGTTACCGTGGTTAAGTTGGATTTTACCGTACTGTCGCTATCTAACATGACCTGCGCCACGTCGTCAGTAAACAGATCGGAGGCTGTTTTGCCGATAATGTCTTCTGCAGTCTTGCCGAATAATAGTGCAGCAGTAGGGTTGACAAAAATGTAACGGCCTTGCTTATCTTTTATGAATACGGCATCAGGGGTTGCCTCAATCATCGTATTGATAAGATCAAGTTTTTGTTTGGCATCTTTAAGGATATTGAAGTTTTTTTTGCGCTGTTTGATGTTCAGGCCCAGATACACAACCAGCCAAAGTGCCGTAAAAGCGACAAATGCTAAAACGGTGCTGATCCAGTGTTGCCGAAGTGCCTCACGAAAAGTTACCTTGCCGTAATTCTCATACGGCGGCAATCGCCACTTTTGCAGCAACTTTCCGACTTTTTCATAATTGTCAGGGACGGCCCAACCGATGAGGTTTGGATAACGGGTGGTTGGTTTGTCGTGTGGTAGGAGCAGTAAATGTGCCGCTACATAGTTGGCGAGTTTCCTGTCGGTGTGCTTCAGGCGGACAAAAGCGAACTCAGGGTAAAGTTCCGAGCTAAGCATAAAGGGAAACCCTTCCTCATGCTTCTGATTGAGAATTCGGAAATCTTTAAGGTCAATCTTCCCTTCCCGTACCATTTGTTCCAGAACAGTTGTTCGAACCGAACCGGCATCCACCTCTCCGTTTTTAACCGCCATGACTACCTTGTCGGATGAAGAATCAGCGAACTTGACTGACGCAAGGTCTTCATATTCAATCCCCACGCGCATCAGCTCATCACGAGTGACCACCCATGACGCAAATGCGGTTTTACTTGCGGTTATGAGTGATTTACCTCTGAGGTCAGACAGCGTTACAATATCAGCCCGATTTGACTTGGTAAAGATGACAGTACCAAAGTAGGAAGATTCCGTCTGAGCAGAATGACTGATTTGGGTAGCAATTGCAGATGCACCGTATTTTGCCTCCAGTTCTATGTACTGCGCAGGATTGACTACTGCGAATTCCAGCTGGCCATCTGCAACCGCCTTTTCCATTGATTTATAGCTGTGTGGAACAATGACAAAATGGTTATCCGGAATTTGTTCGTTCAGGTGATCTGATATTTGTTGCCAATATTTTATTGTGTCTTCGGGGTTCCGGATACTCAGTACGCCGATTCTGAGGTCACTGGCTGAAGCATGACTGAAAATCCCGAGCAGGGCGAAAGCAAGCAGGAATAAGAATATATATGATCTTGGCATGTTTTGTCCCGACTCAGAACAGTAGTGAACCTATAAAACGCATTCCGGCGCCAATCAGTTACTCGCTACCCTGAATCAGTACGGGCGGGTTAAAGTAATGCACTTAGCAACCATCACCACAGCGGGTGCCACAAATACCGCAGCCTTCTTGAATGACAATGTCTGCAGATTTATGAGGCACGGCTTCATTTTCATGACCGGTATCCTTGTCCCCTTGATCCGGGCTGAAGGCGTCAGTATTTTTAACATCAGGGCTGCTGTTGGGTCTCACTAAATGTGGCTTCCGGTCTTTATTGCTGAGGTGTGAGTTGCCTTGTTTGTAATTTTAATAATAACACGGTAAAAGAAACCATTGAAGCTTATTCAATAAAAGAGCTTTTATGCATTGCTTTCTTTGATCCCATGACCTTGCACTTCTCTTGTTAAGGCCAGATAATTGAAAAAAGTCCTGCGACTTATACCAAATATTTGGCATATTTTCGCTGCTGAGTTTTTTGAGTTTTCATAAAGAATACGTGCCTGCTCCAATTTAGCAGGATCAATCTTTGGTCTGCCACCTGTCTTTCCGCGTAATTTTGCTGCCTCACGCCCAGCAGCAGCCCGTTCTGCTTTTAATTCGCGTTCCATCTGATTGATAGCACCAATAATGGAGATAAAGGCTCTACCGGTTGCCGTAGATGTGTCGATATTTTCCCTCAAGGATATTAGGCCTATCCCCTTTGCTTCAAACTCTTGGACAAGTTGTAACAGATGGATCAGCGAGCGTGTCATCCGGCTAAGTTCTGTAACTACCAGCAAATCACCGGGCCTCAGAAAATCCATCAACTTTGTCCACTCAGGGCGGGATTCAATGATACCACCAGCTTTATCAGTATAAATCCTGATACATCCAACTTTTGAAAGGGCATCCATCTGAGAATCCAGATTCTGACCAATTGTGCTCACTCTGGCATAGCCAATTTTATTTTGATTCGTTGAATTCATATGCAAAAACTTATCACATTTCTCCAATATCTGCACTTGTATTTTTGCAGCAGTTATTGCACTGTTTTTTGGTAAAATAAAGAACAGATGTACATCAAATTATAAGTAGTATAGAAAGTATACTTTTTGCACTCAACATAGATTATTAGGTTCCCTTATGCAAAAGCGTGACAAAAACCTCACCATTCTTTAGTGGACCCTTTGGTCAAGACAATAATGCTTTTAGTTTAAGATGGTAGTTTCTGCTTTTGATTTTGGTTCTACCCCTAAAAAAGCTTTTCGTTCTTTGAATTTGTCTACGATTCTTGCTCCGCCGCCGCTGGCCGT
>CAIYDX010000405.1 GCA_903925005.1 uncultured Geobacteraceae bacterium | reverse complement strand
CGGCTCCTACAAGTATCGCGGCAAACGGATCTTCCGGATGGCGCCGATTCATCACCACTTCGAACTGAAGGGGGTCGCCGAACCGAAGATTATTGTCCGTTTCTGGATTATCAGTATTATCCTGGCGCTGGTGGCGATTTCGACACTGAAGATGAGGTAGTGTTTAAGATCACGAATTGTGATCTTAAAGTATATTTCCCTCCCTTTCAAAGAGAGGGTTAGGGTGGGGATGGGGTTGTTCAAGAAGATAGCAGTTCGCAAATTGTGATATGTTATCTGGTCGCAGATTGCGACCACCTCTGGAGTGATTATGAAAAGCCTTATTCCGGTTGAAATTATTGAGCAAAAGATACTTCTGATACGAGGGCACAAAGTTATACTTGATGCCGATTTAGCTGAATTATACGGAGTTGAGAGCAAAATCCTTAATCAAGCGGTAAAGCGACACATCAAAAGATTCCCGACTGATTTCATGTTTCAGCTTACGAATCAGGAACTTATAAACTTGAGGTCACAATCTGTGACCTCAAGTCAATGGGGTGGCAGACGTTATGCACCCTACGCCTTCACCGAGCAAGGCGTTGCCATGCTCTCCAGCGTACTCTCCAGCGACCGGGCTATTGAGGTAAACATTCTCATCATGCGCTCCTTCGTAAAGCTTCGCGAGATGATCTCGACTCACAAGGATCTGGCAAAAAAGTTGGAGAGCCTGGAACAGAAGTACGATTCTCAGTTCAAGATGGTTTTCGATGCCATCCGGCAGTTGATGGCCCCGCCGGAGCCGAAGAAAAAGCGGGCAATCGGGTTTGGGAGAGAGTAGTACCCTTCATCAAGGACTAAAAAATGGAACTCAAGAACAAAAACATTCTCGTCGTCGGCCTTGCCAAAACCGGCGTCGCCTGCGCCCGCTTCCTGGCCTCGAAGGGCGCGCGGGTAACCGTGACCGACATGCGCAGCGAATCCGCCCTTTCAGGACAATTGGCGGAACTTGCGGCATACGATATCATCCGGGAGCTGGAACGGCATGAGGAGGTGACCTTCCTGGCCAGCGACCTGATCGTCGTATCTCCCGGCGTGCCGATGGATCTGCCGCAGCTGGTCGCGGCAAAGCTGTCCGGACGGGAGATCGTCAGTGAAATAGAACTGGCGGCGCGATTCATCGATGCACCACTGGCGGCGATCACCGGCACCAACGGCAAGACGACGACCACCACCATTTTGGGAGCAATATTCAAACACAACGGATATCATACCTTCGTCGGCGGGAACATCGGCAACCCGATGATTGAACTGGCTGAATCCAACAATATTGTCGATCAGGTAGTAGCTGAAATAAGCTCGTTCCAACTGGAGTGGATCACCTCGTTCCGCCCGACCGTGGCGGCGCTTTTGAACCTGAGCGAGGATCATCTTGATCGCTATCCGGACTATCAGGCATACATAGACGCCAAACTGCGCATTTTTGAGAATCAGACCGAAGATGATTTTGCCGTGGTTAACCGCGATGATCCGCTGGTCTGGAAACATGCTCAAGGGCTTAAGGCGGCCCTATTCCCGTTCAGCCGCAAATTTGAGCTCGAAGAAGGTATTTTCTACAAGGACGGCGTCATTACCTATCGCCACAACGGCCATGAAGAGTGTTTCCCCACCGCCGCGATCCGGCTTCAGGGGGTACACAATCTGGAGAACATCATGGCGGCCACGGCCTGCGCGCTTCTGCTCGGGTGCCGGCCGGACGAAACCTTTGAAACGATACTCTGCTTTGAAGCGCTGCACCATCGTATGGAGTTCGTCCGCGAGGTAAACGGCGTCAGTTATTACGAGGACAGCAAAGCCACCAATGTGGGAAGCGTCGAGAAAGCGCTGGAAAGTTTCACCGACATCACGCTCATAGCCGGCGGCAAGGACAAGGGGGGGGCGTACGCGCCGCTCGCGTCGCTGGTAAAGGAGCGGGTGCGGCACTTGGTATTGATCGGCGAAGCGGCAGAACGGATGGAGCAGGAACTGGGGGCGTTGACCGACACCCGCCGGGCAGCGACACTGGAAGATGCGGTGCGAATAGCGGCGGAGATAACGGCCGCCGGCGGCACTGTGCTGATGTCGCCGGCCTGTTCCAGCTTCGATATGTTCAAGAATTATGAAGAACGAGCGCAGCGGTTTATAGCTGCGGTAAAGGCACTGTAATTATGTTCAAGAAACTGGAAGAATATGATCTGGTGATCATGCTGATGGCCATCGCCCTGACCTGTTTCGGGGTGGTGATGGTCTATTCGGCCTCTTCCGTTATGGCCGCCAAACGTTTCCACGACGGTTTTTTCTTCCTCAAACGCCAGGGTTTGTTTGCTCTGCTCGGTTTTACACTCATGCTGGCGACCATGCGGATCAACTATCAGTTTTGGCGCAAACTGGCGGTTCCGATTCTTTTGGGATGCATTGTGCTGCTGGTGCTGGTACTGATACCCGGAATCGGCGGCAGCGCCGGCGGGGCTTCGCGCTGGATCAGGCTGCCCGGCTTCAATCTGCAGCCCGCGGAGATCGCCAAGATCGCCCTGATCATGTACATGGCCTATTCGCTTGACCGGAAGCAGGACAAAATCAAGCAGCTTGGCCCAGGTTTTGTTTCATACATGCTGATTCTGCTTGTGATGCTGGCCCTCCTGCTCAAACAGCCGGATATGGGCTCGGCTTTGACGCTGGCGGCAGTTGCCATTATTATGCTCTTTGCCTCCGGAACGCGGCTTGTCTACATCATATCAATTTTTTTGATGTCGATGCCATTCCTCTATTTTCTGGTTATGAACGTCGCCTACCGCAAACGGCGCATTCTGGCGTTTCTCGACCCATGGCAAGACCCGCAGAATAGCGGATTTCAAATCATCCAGTCGTGGTTGGCCCTCGGAACCGGGGGGGTTTTCGGGCAAGGGTTGGGTGAAGGGAAACAAAAACTCTTCTACCTGCCGGAAGCGCATACCGATTTCATCCTTGCGGTTGTCGGAGAAGAGCTTGGTTTTCTGGGCGTGATTGTCATTATCGGCATGTTTTTTCTGCTGGTGCAGCGAGCCATGCGTATCGCGGTTGCCGCTCCGGACACGTTCGGACGGTTCCTTGCCCTGGGGATTGCCGTACTGTTCGGAATTGAGGCTTCGGTCAATATGGGGGTCGTGACCGGCCTGCTTCCAACCAAAGGCCTGGCGCTCCCCTTTATCAGCTACGGCGGCAGTTCTCTGCTGATCAGCCTGTTTGCCGTCGGCATTCTGCTCAACATTTCATCGGGGCTGAAGATCTCCTCCATCAGCATAAAGGAGGAAAAATGAAACTGATCATTGCCGGCGGCGGCACCGGCGGACATCTTTTTCCCGGCATTGCCGTAGCCGAAGAGTTTCTGTCACGCGATCCGGCCAATGAGGTACTGTTCGTCGGCACCGATCGCGGCATAGAGGCACGGGCCGTACCGGCGGCCGGCTATCCGTTGGAACTTATTTCAGCTGCGGGAATTCGCGGCAAATGGACATTCAGCCAGATCACAGGCGCGGTAAAAATGGTGTATGGCTACGCCCAGTCGAGAAAGATCCTGAAGCGTTACCGTCCGGACATGGTCCTTGGCGTCGGAGGCTACGCGTCGCTGCCGATGGTGCTTGCAGCCCGCGGCATGCGGATCCCGCGTTTTATCCATGAACAGAACGCCATCCCCGGCCGGACGAATCGCCTGCTGGCCCGGTTTGCCGATAAGGTTTTCATAACCTTGGAAGAATCGGCAAGGTATTTCCCTGCCGCAACAACCATGCTGACCGGCAACCCCCTCAGACGGCAGATCCTGGATATGATAGGGTCAGGAGTCAAGGGTCAAGGGTCAAGCGATAATCCTGTTGGTCTACCCTTACCCCTTGCCCCTTGCCCCTGTTTTCACCTATTCATCTTCGGCGGCAGCCAGGGTGCCCACGCCATCAATGCTGCGATGATCGACGCACTCCCATTGTTAAAAGAGAACCGGATCAAGCTGGCGATCACGCACCAGACCGGTGAGAAAGAGCATGCCGAAGTCATGGCGGCGTACCGTGCTGCAGGCGTGGAAGCGGAGGTAACGCCATTTATCGCCAATATGGCGGCGGAGTATGCCAAAGCCGACCTGATAATCTGCCGGGCGGGTGCGACCACAATTGCCGAGGTAACCGCCTGCGCCAAGGCATGCCTTTTCATACCGTTTCCGCATGCTGTTGATGATCACCAGCGCCGCAACGCCGAAGCACTGCTCAAAAAGGATGCCTGCTTCATGATGCTGGAGCGCGAACTTACCGGAAAGACTCTGGCGGAATCCATTTGCACACTGGCGGATAACCCGGTTCTTGTTCTCCACACCGGTGACTTGGCCTTCAGCCTGGCAAGGCTGGATGCAGCCAAAATAATTGTCGATGAAATGGTGGAAACTGTCAGTTCATAAGTATGGTTGCATTTTATGCAAAGAAAATGTATCTTCATTGTAGATACATTCAGGGGGTGCATCATGGAAGCACGAGTTCAAAAATGGGGGCATAGCTTGGCTTTGCGTATTCCCAGTTCATATGTCAAGAAAACAAAAATTCTGCCGGGGAGTCTGGTTGATCTGTCCGAAGTCAAAGGAAAGCTGATTATCACGCCGATTGAATCTGAAGATCCTACCCTCGATTTGCTGCTGTCAGCTGTTACTGCCGAGAATCTCCACCACGAAGTGTCAACCGGCACAGCAATTGGTAATGAGGCATGGTAACCAAAGATATGCCTTACATTCCCGAGCGGGGGGATATCGTCTGGCTGACTTTCACCCCGCAGTCGGGTCATGAACAGGCAGGCAGGCGTCCGGCCCTGGTTTTGTCTCCAAGCGCATATAATGGCAAAGTTGGCTTAGCGATATTTTGCCCGATAACAAGCCAGATAAAGGGATACCCCTTTGAAGTTGCGGTTCCGCAAGGTTTGACGGTGGGCGGAGTCATTCTGAGCGATCAGGTGAAGAGTCTCGACTGGAAAGCTCGCAAGGCCGAGCTCATAGGCAGGTTGCCGGAAAGTTCGGTAACAACGGTATTGAAAAGGCTGGGGACGCTCACTCATGCTTGAGACTTAAATAAATGCCATCCATAAGGATAAATCATGTACGGAAAAATCGATAAAATCCATTTCGTCGGCATCGGCGGCATCGGTATGAGCGGTATCGCCGAAGTCCTCCTCAATTTGAAATACAAAGTTTCCGGGTCCGATCTGCGCGGATCGGATATTACCGAGCGTTTGATCGGGCTTGGTGCGGAGATCGGTATCGGCCACAAAGCCGAGAACCTGAAGAACGTCGATGTGGTGGTAATTTCCTCCGCCGTGCATGACGACAACCCCGAGGTAATCGAAGCCAAAAAGCTGCATGTGCCGGTAATTCCCCGTGCGGAAATGCTGGCTGAACTGATGCGGATGAAATACGGCATCGCCATTGCCGGGACTCACGGAAAAACTACGACCACTTCGATGGCAGCCGCCATTCTGGGACATGCCGGCATCGATCCGACAATTGTTATCGGCGGCAAACTGAATGCGATCGGCACCAATGCGCAGATCGGACAGGGAAAATTCCTGTTGGCCGAAGCGGACGAATCGGATGGCTCGTTCCTGCTGCTTTCACCGACAATTGCCGTGGTAACCAATATCGACGCCGACCATCTCGATCATTATTCCGGTATCGAAGAGATCAAGGATACGTTTGTCGAATTTATCAACAAAGTGCCCTTTTACGGCCTGGCCGTTCTCTGCCTCGATGACAAGAATATCCGCGAGATTCTGCCACGGGTCAAAAAACGGTATATGACCTACGGCCTCTCGGCCCAGGCGGATATCCGTGCGACCCATATCAGGCACGACGGCTTTCTTACCACATTTGTCGCTCATTTCAAAGGGTACCGGCTGGGAGAAATCTCCTTTCCGATGCCGGGACCGCATAATGTTCTGAACGCAATGGCCTGCATCGCTGTAGCACTTGAGCTGGATGTGCCGTTCACCGCCATCCAGGAAGGGTTTGCGGCGTTCAGCGGCGTCGGGCGGCGTTTTACGGTCAAGGGGGAACCGAATGGCATTATGGTTGTAGACGACTACGGCCATCACCCTGCCGAAATCAAGGCGACACTGTCCGCGGCGCGGCAAGGATGGCCGGAGCGCCGCATTGTAGCTGTTTTCCAGCCGCATCGTTACACGCGCACCCATGAACTGTTCAGCGAATTCGTGACCGCCTTCTACGACGCCGACGTGCTGATTCTGACCGACGTCTATGCCGCTGGAGAAGAGAAAATAGAGGGAGCCACTGCCGAGCGGCTTGCCGCTGAGATCAGCCGCCACGGCCAGAAGGATGTAACATGGATCGCCAACCGCGAACTGATTCCCGAACATCTGGCCGGGATCGTCCGTGAAGGCGATATTGTCATTACGCTTGGCGCCGGAAATATCTGGCAACAGGGGGAAGCGCTGGTCAGATTATTACAGGGCGATGAGTAGGAATATTCCATGAGCTCCCATTATGACAAGATCAATATATCGTTTCGCGGGCAGCTGTTGCAAAGCGAACCGATGTGCCTCCACACTTCGCTTAAGACCGGCGGCCCTGCCGACCTGTTTGCGATTCCGGAAGATAGTGAGGAACTCCATAATCTGCTGTCGTGGCTGGGCGAACGAAATATCACGTGGATGCCGATCGGCAGAGGCTACAACCTGCTGGTACGCGACAAGGGGATTCGCGGTGCGATAATTTCTCTGGAGAGGTTCAACAAGATTACCGCCGTCGGCGAGTCATTAATTAAGGCCGAAGCGGGGGCCGACAATCTGGCGGTGGTCCGTTTTGCCCAGAAAATGGGACTGGGAGGCATCGGATTTATCTCCGGCATACCTGGCACGATCGGCGGAGCGGTAAAGATGAACGCCGGCGCATATGGCGAAGGGATACTTGAGAGAATCGATCGCCTGACGCTGCTCCACAATGGCCAAATCCATGATTTTCGAATCGATGAGCTTGATTACGGATACCGCCACCTGAGACTGGCGGATGGCGACATTGTGCTGGCGGCCGCATTCAGGCTTGACGCGCGTGAGCCGTTTCATACAGAGGAAGAGATCCGCAAAGATCTGGAGCTGCGCCGCTCGAAGCATAACGTCGGTTTCCCCAGCGCGGGATCGTTCTTCAAAAATCCGCGCGGCCAGGCGGCATGGAGGCTGATTGACGCAGCCGGAATGCGCGGAGTAAAAGTTGGCGGCGCTCAGGTTTCCGAGGTGCACAGTAATTTTCTGGTAAACACCGGAGGCGCGACGGCACAGGATTTTCTGGATTTGGCGGTAATGGTAAAAAATGCCGTTTTTGCAACATGCGGCGTGACACTTGAGGAAGAAGTGCGTATAGTGGGCGAAATTTAACATCTCTTTTGTTCAGACACGCAATAAAAGGGTCTCTGACATGATAAAATCAAAAAAAATCGGTGTACTGTACGGAGGCCTTTCAGCCGAACGGGAGGTTTCACTGAAGAGCGGCGCCGCTGTTCATCAGGCGCTTGTTGCTCAGGGATACAACTCGGTGGCAATCGATGTCGGACGTGACCTGGCCGATGTCTTGAAGCGCGAAGAGATCGAAGCTGCCTTTATTGCCCTGCATGGCCGCTACGGCGAAGATGGCTGTGTGCAAGGGCTGCTGGAACTGCTGCAGATCCCCTACACCGGGTCCGGTGTCCTGGCCAGCGCCCTGGCGATGCACAAGCTCTACAGCAAGCAGGCCTTTGCGGCCAGCAGCATCCTGACCGCCCCGTTTCGTTGTTACCGGCAAAATGATGCCGTAAATACGGCTGAACTGCCGTTCGCCCTGCCGCTGGTGGTCAAGCCGGTTCAGGAGGGATCATCTGTCGGTGTCTCCATTGTCAAGGAAGAGAGCCAGCTGGCGGCAGCTCTTGAGTTGGCGTTTCGCTATGACGACGAAATCCTGGTTGAACAATACATCAAAGGGCAGGAGATACAGATCGGAATACTCGATGATATGCCGATCGGTGCTATTGAGATTGTCCCCAAGAATGAATTCTACGACTTTGAAGCCAAATACTCAGCCGGCATGGCCGAACATGTTTTCCCGGCCCGACTGGAACCGGCGCTGTACGAAAAAGCGTTGCAGGTTGGCCTTGCCGCCCACCGCGCCCTCGGCTGCAAAGGGTACAGCCGCGTGGATCTGCTGGTGACATCTGCCGGAGAGTGCTACGTACTGGAAGTCAATACTCTGCCTGGGATGACTGCCCTCTCGCTTCTGCCTGAGATAGCGGCAAAAGGTGCGGGGCTGTCGTTTGAGGCCCTTGTTTCACGCATAATTGAATCAGCAACGCTCTCAATAAAGGTGAACTGACCGGTGCGAGACTTTGCAAATTCATCATACCAGCGCAAAAAGGTGGCGCCTAACAGAACAAAGATCGAGCGTAAACCGCTTGATCTCAAGAAGTATCTAAGGCCGTTGAAGATGGCGGCCTCCGGATTGGCGGTACTTTCACTGATCGGCAGTATCTTTTATGGCTGTTATAAGGCTTTTACGACTGCAACCTTATTCTCTCTCAAATCTATTGATGTGTCGAACTGCAAACACCTGACCAGGGACGAAATAATCGGGCTGGCCGGCCTGGAGATCGGCAAAGATCTGCTCGGCATAAACCTGAAGCTCGTGGGGGAGCATATATTGCAAAACCCCTGGGTTGAAACGGTTCGTATCAATCGCTTTATTCCGGATAGCGTTTCAATCGCCGTAACGGAACGCGAACCGGTGGCGATCATCAATATGGGATTCATCTATTATCTTGACAAAAAAGGGAACGTATTCAAGGTTCTTAATCAGGGTGACAAGCTTGATTTTCCTGTTGTGACCGGCTTCAGCGAGGAAGAGCTGAGCAGCGATCCAAAAGGGACCAAGGAGGCGCTTGAGGCTACCTGCCTTCTTCTGAAGATATTACGTGAAAAAGGCTCATTTATCCTTGCGGATGTATCGGAGATTCATTACGATAGGGGTTACGGTTTTACACTGTTCACAGCTTCCGGCGCACTGCCGGTCAAAGTCGGCTCGGAAGATTTCACCGCAAAAGTGGAGCGGTTCGCCCGTATCTACCGTGATCTGATGGTGCAATTGCCGTCAATCCATTATATCGATCTCGACTTCAAAGACAAAATAATCGTTAAAAAAAGTTAGCCTTATATATTTATACTATTTATTCAAGCAGGGGGGAGCGGTATGTCAGCATCAAAACGGGATAATCTGATAGTCGGCCTCGACATCGGTACAACCAAGATCTGCGCCATCGTCGGCAATGTCACGGAAGAAGGTATCGATATCGTCGGCATCGGAACCAGCCCTTCCAGCGGTCTTCGCAAAGGCGTGGTAATCAATATCGAAAGCACCGTGGGCGCTATCAGAAAGGCCATTGAAGAAGCTGAATTGATGGCCGGCTGTGAGATCAAGTCTGTTTACGCCGGTATTGCCGGCGGGCATATCAAGGGGCTGAACTCCAACGGCGTGATTGCCATCAAGAATCGCGAGGTCTCTCAGGAGGATGTTCGCCGGGTAATAGATGCCGCCAAAGCGATCAATATTCCGATGGATCGTGAAGTTCTGCATATCCTGCCGCAGGAATTCATTATCGACGAACAGGACGGCATCCGTGAGCCGCTAGGCATGAGCGGCGTCAGGCTCGAAGCCAAGGTGCACATCGTAACCGGTGCCGTGGCCAGTGCCCAAAATATCGTTAAATCATGTAACCGGGCCGGACTGGATGTGGCGGACATCGTACTGGAACAATTGGCGTCATCTCACGCGGTGCTTTCCGACGATGAAAAAGAGCTGGGTGTCTGCATGGTGGATATCGGAGGCGGAACGACCGACATTGCCATTTTCGCCGATGGCGCCATAAAATATACCTCGGTAATCTCGCTGGGGGGAAATCAGCTTACAAACGACATCGCCGTGGGGCTTCGCACCCCGTTTGCCGAAGCTGAAAAGATCAAGCAGAAATACGGCTGCTGCCTGGCTTCGCTGGTTGGGAAAGAGGATAAGATTGAGGTGCCGAGCGTCGGCGGTCGCAAGCCCCGCGAACTTTCACGCAACGTATTATGCGAAATCCTGGGACCACGCATGGAAGAGATCTTTTCGCTCGTCAACCGGGAGATAATCAAATCCGGCCTGGAAGATTGCATCGCATCGGGCGTCGTCATCACCGGCGGTTCCAGCATCCTGGAAGGGATACCGGAACTGGCCGAACAGATCTTCAATCTGCCGGTACGGCGCGGACTTCCGCAGAAAATCGGCGGGTTAACCGACGTTGTAAAATCGCCGGTATACGCCACCGGTGTCGGCCTTGTTGTTTACGGAAGCCGCAACTCCGGCTCCCGAGAGTTTCCGACCGGCAAACCTGAAGCGAACCTGTTTGGTTCCGTCTTCGGGCGAATGAAAGGGTGGTTCCGCGAATTCTTCTAACTATGGCTTCATACAGGATCAGGCCGTTTTCCGCTCATGGATAAACGGCCTTTTTTATTATAAGTACGCCCTCCTATGACTGCGACTTCAGCACACAATCTTCTAACACTCTGTTTTTTAAAGGCACCTGTTTTTTACAAAAAATATATTATTTTTTCCTTTGATTCTTGCTCAAATTGAGGTTACATTTCTGTCATTCAAAATTGAATTTACGCCATAAAACATAGAGGGGGGAATGCATGTTTGAATTTGATGAGACCATTGAACAGAGCGCCGTTATTAAAGTAATCGGGGTCGGCGGCGGTGGCGGTAATGCAGTAAACACCATGATATCCAGCTCCATCCATAAAGTGGATTTCATCGTTGCCAACACCGATGCTCAGTCCCTGCGTACCTCAAAAGCGCCGGTCAAGCTTCAGCTCGGTCGTCAACTGACCAAAGGTCTCGGCGCCGGTTCAAAACCGGAAGTTGGAACGGCAGCAGCTCTTGAAAACAAGGAGCAGCTGGCTGAAGCCATCAAGGGCGCCGATCTGGTTTTCATCGCTGCCGGCATGGGCGGCGGCACCGGCACCGGAGCAGCACCTGTTATCGCCGAAGCTGCCCGTGAAACCGGCGTCCTGACCGTCGGCGTCGTCACCAAGCCGTTCACCTATGAAGGCAAGGCACGTTCGATACTCGCTGAACAGGGCATTGCGGACTTAAAGAAACATGTCGATTCACTGATCATCATCCCCAATGATCGTCTTATCAGTCTGGCCAGCAAAAACATGTCTCTCTTCGACGCCTTCAAGCCATCCGACGACGTGCTTCGTCAGGCGGTTCAGGGGATTTCCGAACTGATCACATCCACAGGTCTGATGAACCTCGACTTTGCCGATGTAAAAACAGTCATGAGTGTTCGCGGCATGGCAATGATGGGCATCGGCATGGGCAGCGGCGACAATCGCGCAGCCGATGCGGTAAATAACGCCATCTCCAGCCCGCTGCTCGAAGACAACGACATCTCGGGAGCCAAGGGCGTACTGGTCAACATCACCGGTTCCGAATCCATGACGATGGACGACTACAACACCGTTAACCGCATCGTTCACGAGAAAGTTCACGAAGAAGCCAACATTAAGATCGGAGTTGTCCGTGATGACGAGATGGGCGACAACATCAAGGTGACTGTCATTGCCACCGGTTTCGGCGATCGTTTTGATGTCGAAAAGGGACGCGACATCCGCAGAAACAGCCTCTCACTGGCGGAAAAACATGGAACCGCTTCCGCATCTCTCGACCGGCCAACCTTCCAGCGTGATCGAGAAAAAACCGAGAATGTCACAAGAATTCGTCCGGCGCTTTCATTTGTCGAAGAAGATGAAGACCAGTATGACATCCCAACTTTTTTGCGTAAATCGGTAGATTAGTACCTATAGTATATGAAAGGGCATGCCTGACGGCATGCCCTTTTT
>CAIYDX010000404.1 GCA_903925005.1 uncultured Geobacteraceae bacterium | reverse complement strand
CGGCTTCAGAACGGCAAAGAACTATATCCTCAATTTGTATCACTGCATGGGCAATCTAACCATGCCTACTATTTTGCACAGGTTCGTGTGAGGAACCAAGAAAATAAGCTGCCTTGGCGCGCAAGCTAACCTCGACGTCGTCCACATACCGCTTGGCGTCGCGGCGTGAGGGGAAGTTCCGGATCGTGTTGGTCAGGCTGCAGCGCCAAACTGACTCACCAAAACTCGTCCGTTCTTTGGTTATCAACGCAAACTTGTATTTGTATGTGCCTGATTTGAGCTTCTTCACGGTACGATCCTTTTTGGCGGGCACTTGCCATTATTGGAATTTCCGCTCCTATTGCGTATTCCCTTACACCCCATACAGAATTCACTCAATTCCGACTTTTGACGAGATTTACAGGCGGCCGAAGATATTCGCGCCTTATACGGTTCACACCAGTCGCTATACCGGTCGAGCCATTGGTCGGCAGTCATGCACTCCGATTTTCCAGCTTTTTTTTGCGGGTAACGCGGCTGGGTGGCGCCGAATCCAGCTATATTTTCAAACCACACTATCTCTTCCAGATCTGATAAAGTTTGACATCTCATAATTAAGCATTGCTCCTTACGGCCCTGTTCGCCAATATTGCTACGATCGGACTTGCAACAAAAATCGAGGAATATGTGCAGATGATTATGCCGGCGACGAGGGCAAAGGCAAAATCATGGATAACTTCGCCGCCGAAGAGAAAAAGAGACAGCGCGGCCATGAAAACGGTAAGCGATGTCACGATGGTCCTGGAAAGTACTTCGTTTATACTATTATTGATTATTGTCGTGATGTCCCCTTTCAGATTCTTGTGCAGGTTCTCCCTGATCCGATCAAAAACCACGACGGTATCGGTCATGGAATAGCCGGCGATAGTCAACGCCGCCGTGATGAACAGCAGGTTGATCTCCTTGTCCATGACGAAGAACAGCGCAAACATGGCAAGCACGTCATGCAGCACGGAAACGGTAGAGCCGATGCCGAACTTGAAATCGAACCGCCAGGCGATGTAAAAAGTGATGGCAATCAACGAGAGGACAATTGCTTTCAGTGTGTCCGTACGGAGCTTGTCCCCGATTGAAGGGCCGGTCTCCGTCGAGCTTTCCACCACGAAACCGGCGCGGGGGATCTCTTTCTTCATTATATCTTCAATAGTCTTCGCAACCATACCCGACGCCACGCTGCTCCTACTCACCTTAATGAGGATCTTGTTGCCATCCTTGATCTCCTGGAGGCTGGCCTCTTTCAGGTTATGCCTAGCCAAGGCGGTGCGCGCCTGTTCAATAGTCACCGGCTGGTCAAATTTAAGCTGTATCGAAGTCCCGCCGGTGAAGTCTATTCCCATATTGGCGGCCCCACGGGCGATCTGGATTATGCCGATTATGCCGATTATGGCAACAATGCCGGAAACGACTAAGGAAATAGTCTTCTTGCCGATGAAATCTATGTTCGTTTTGCTGATAAGTTCCATTATTCCCCCCTGATGCTTGAAGTTCATATTAAAAAACCGCCCATTTCTGAGCGGTTTTTTAATTCTCTCTGAAATAGAGGTTACTTAGGTTCAGGTTCGGGTGCTGGAGCTGGAGCTGGAGCTGG
>CAIYDX010000403.1 GCA_903925005.1 uncultured Geobacteraceae bacterium | reverse complement strand
TAGGTTTATCGAAATCCATCAACACTATCAGCGAGATACTTGATAACAGGTAAGTGTAAATGTGGGCAAAGAACGCACAAAACCCCCTGCTGACAAAGTCAACAGGGGGTTCATTTTTCAACACGTTAACCGACCGGCTGGGTCCTCATACGACTCGCCTTTTTATATGTATAATCTGCAATCCTGTTTGGATTTCAGGTCAATCGCTGTCGTAGATAAGCCTCGAACTCGGCACTGAATTCTTTCCGTTTAAGCGCCATATCGACAGTAGCTTTCAGAAAGCCGAGTTTGTCGCCGCAATCATGGCGCAATCCCTCGAACAGGCAGCCGTAGACTTTTTCGTATTTTGACAGGGTCAGGATGGCATCGGTCAACTGAATCTCCCCGCCTTTGCCCGGCACCTGATTCTGGAGAATATCAAAAATCCGTGGGGACAATACATAACGGCCGATGATCGCCATATCAGAAGGCGCCTCGTCGCGGCTCGGCTTTTCGACCATGTCGGTCACATGAAAAGTACGCTCTCCAATCTGCTCCGCCGCCACGCATCCATACGAGGAGATATTTTCCATCGGTACTTTTTCCAGCGCCAGCACCGAACCTCCCCTTTGATCAAAAACGTCCAGCAGTTGCCCGAGGCAGGGACGGTGATCGTTATCAACAATGTCATCCCCAAGCAGAACGGCAAAGGGTTCGTTGCCGATAAAATCCCTGGCGCAGAGGATGGCATGGCCAAGTCCCAAAGCCTGCCGCTGCCGTACATAAAATATGTTCACCATCTCGGCAATTTCGCGTACCCGCGAGAGTTCCCGATTTTTTCCCTTGTCGAAGAGATGTGCCTCCAGCTCGACGGAAATATCGAAGTGATCTTCAATATTATGTTTTCCGCGTCCGGTCACAAAAAGGATCTGCTCTATCCCTGAAGCCACCGCCTCCTCAACAACATACTGCACCAGCGGTTTGTCAATCAGCGGTAGCATCTCTTTTGGAGATGATTTTGTTGCAGGCAGAAAGCGGGTGCCAAGGCCGGCAACCGGGAAAACGGCTTTTTTGACCTTCATGAGGGAATTCCTTCAAAGTTGGATAAGGTAGATCAGATACCGCTATTCTCCCGAACAGGCGCAACCGCCGCATCCAGCCGGTTTTGGCGCTTCGGTTTTAGGACAGTAGCCGGTATTGAACCACCCGTCGCCTTTCAAAGCGAAACCGGTGGCTGATATCATTTTTTCTACTACGGCGCCGCATTCCGGACATTTGCTGGCCGGTGGATCTGAAAATTTCTGACGCAGTTCAAATTGATGAAGACAGCTGGTACAACGGTATTCGTACATCGGCATGACTTGTTAACTCCTCTGACTTTACTGATAGATATAGTACTGCTGTAACCATAATAATGATTCATGAGTACATTTGTCAATGACACTGCGAGTTAAAGATGGATATACGGCACCTCCCCGCGGAATATTCACCATAAAAAAGTCCGTTCATCCACATTTATAAGGATGAACGGACTTTTTTATTAGGGCGCTACGGCTTTTTTCAGCACGTTACCGTAAAGTTTAAATTTTATCCCAAAACCGCGTGAGCCGCTGCCAGCCGCGCAATCGGCACCCGGAACGGTGAGCAGGAGACATAATCCAGCCCGACGTTGTGACAGAAAATAACCGATGACGGATCGCCACCATGCTCACCGCAGATGCCGAGCTTGATGTTCGGACGGGTGGCACGGCCCAGTTCACAGGCCATCTTGACCAGTTTTCCGACACCGTTCTGGTCTAGTGACACGAAGGGGTCTTCAGGCAGAATATTGTTATCGACATAGAACGGCAGAAACTTGCCGGCGTCGTCGCGCGACAAGCCAAAGGTCGTCTGGGTCAGATCGTTGGTACCGAAAGAGAAAAACTCGGCCTCGACCGCAATTTCGTCGGCTGTCAGGGCGGCGCGCGGCAGCTCGATCATCGTACCGATCAGGTACTCGACCTTGACACCATAGCGGGCGATTGTTTCGTCACATATGGCCACGGCATTCTGCTTGAGCACCGACAGCTCCTTGACCGTCGCGATCAATGGAATCATGATTTCGGGAACGATGCTGAAGCCTTCGTTCTTGACCAGTTCACAGGTCGCCTCCATGATCGCTTTGACCTGCATGTTGTAGATTTCCGGATAGGTAATGCCAAGACGGCAGCCACGATGGCCCAGCATCGGGTTGAACTCGTGCAGCGTCTCGATCTTGTGTTTGAGGGCGCTGACCGGTACCTTCATGGTTCTGCACAACTCCTCGATATCTCTATCCTCTTGCGGCAGAAATTCGTGCAGCGGCGGATCAAGCAGACGAATGGTCACCGGGAGCCCCTTCATCTCGCGAAACAGGCCGATGAAGTCACCTTTCTGCATAGGAAGGATCTTTGCCAGAGCATGTTCGCGCCCCTCTACATCTTCGGAGAGGATCATCTCACGCACGGCAGCGATCCGCTCGGCGTCGAAGAACATATGTTCGGTGCGACAGAGGCCGATCCCTTCGGCGCCGAACTGGCGCGCCACCTTGGCATCATGCGGCGTATCGGCATTAGTGCGCACCTTAAGGCGTCGGATGCCGTCAACCCATCCCATCAGTGTGGCAAAATCTCCGGTCAATTCCGCGGTTACGGTTGCTACCGCACCCAATATGACCTCACCAAGCGAGCCATCCAGCGTAATTACGTCACCTTTCTTGACAACCACGCCGTTTTTGGCGGTAAAGCACTGGTTGGCGTAATCCACCTTGATGTCGCCGCACCCTGCCACGCAACACTTGCCCATGCCTCGGGCAACCACGGCCGCATGGGACGTCATGCCGCCGCGGGCGGTCAGGATGCCTTGGGCGGCGTGCATGCCGTGGATATCTTCAGGCGAGGTTTCGACACGAACAAGAATCACCTTACGCCCGGTTTTGGCTTCGGACTCAGCTTCGTCAGCAGTAAAAACTACCGAACCGGATACAGCGCCCGGAGAGGCAGGAAGCCCTTTGGCGATGATATTTTTGACCGCTTTCGGGTCAAGCGACGGATGCAGAAGCTGATCCAGCTGTTCCGGAGCCACACGTTTTACGGCGGTCTTCTCGTCGATCAGTCCTTCCGCAACCATATCAACCGCAATCTTGATGGCTGCCGATGCGGTGCGCTTGCCGTTGCGGGTCTGCAACATGAAGAGCTTCCCTTTTTCGATGGTAAACTCGATATCCTGCATATCCTTGTAATGCTTTTCGAGTATTGTACGGATAGAAACAAGCTGCTGGTAGCACTCCGGCATCACCTCCTCCATCGGCGGCAGCGTCGTGGCCTTGACACGATTGATCGGCTGCGGAGTACGGATACCGGCGACAACGTCTTCGCCCTGAGCGTTGACCAGATATTCGCCATAGAAGTAATCTTCACCGGTTGAGGGGTCACGGGTAAAGGCCACACCGGTAGCGCAGTCATCCCCCATGTTTCCATAGACCATGGACTGAACATTGACGGCGGTACCCCATTCCGCAGGGATATTATTCAGACGGCGATAGGTAATGGCGCGCGGATTCATCCATGATCCGAACACGGCGCCGATCGCGCCCCACAGCTGATCCATCGGATCTTCTGGAAACGCGGTTCCGAGCTCTTCCTTTATTTGGGCTTTGAAGGCGGCAACCAACTCCTTCCAGTCAGCCGCGCTAAGTTCGGTATCGAGATGAACATGGCGTTCTTCTTTTTTCTGCTCCAGCAGATGCTCAAGCGAGTGTTTGTCCATCCCCATGACAACATCGGAATACATCTGAACAAAGCGTCGATAAGCATCATAGGCGAAGCGCTCGTCACCACTCTGGGCAATAATCCCCTGCACTGTAATGTCGTTGAGGCCAAGATTGAGGACGGTGTCCATCATGCCCGGCATGGAGGCGCGGGCTCCGGAACGGACTGAAACCAGCAGGGGATTGGCGGAGTCGCCGAATTTCCGGTTCATCAGAGCTTCGACTTGAGAAAGATTGGCGGCAACTTCTGCAGCCAACGAGGCAGGATAGTTATTATCGTTCTTGTAAAACTCGGTACATACTTCTGTGGTAAGGGTAAAACCGGGCGGGACCGGAAGTCCGATACTGGTCATTTCGGCCAGGTTGGCCCCTTTTCCCCCCAACAGATTTTTCATGTCAGCCCTACCTTCAGCCTGACCATTACCAAAGAAATACACAAACTTCTGCGCCATAGTACCGTCTCCTCTTTCGTAGAATAATTACGTGTGCTTTACAGCCACTAAAAACATTTATTCATAATGAATATAATAGCTTAGAGGTTTAGACTATAGCGCAGATCTGCAAAATATCAACTATATTTTATTTACAGCAGCCGTAACTACTTAGTTTGCCAAGCTATAAATTTTGCTCATATACCCTGTTTCAAAACTATTACTGTATCTGTGGCATTTTCGAGGAGAAAATACATCGAATACTCAACCAAACTCACTGCGGTCAACACACAACAGTGCCTACACTGACATGATCTCGGTGAAGAAGCCCCACTACCAGCGGAATTGGCGTTGGCAGCACTTCTACGATGAACTGAAACGAGAAGATTTGCCACGTCCCAAGCCACTTATCAGGCCCGGTAAAGCTGGTCAAAAGTTTCACCCACCAAATGTCTAGTATCCACTACAGGTAAACCTAATGAACGAAAATCTATTTTTTTGTACTGCTCATGGGCCGTTGTAATAAGCAGAAGGTCATGTGCGTTAGTAATTTCAACCGAAGATTTACCCTCGAACTGCGGGAATCCTCTGAGTCGTTTTATTACCTGGATATAAGGGTCATTATAGGCCACAATCGCCCCCATCTTTTCAAGTTTTTCCATTAAGTAATATGCGGGAGATTCTCGGTCGTCATCCACATTCGCCTTGTACGCCAATCCCAAAATGAGTATACGTGATCCTTTGACCGCCTTATTCGCATAATTCAGAGCTAGAATCACCTTTGAAACCACATAATCAGGCATGGAGGTATTAATATCCCCTGCAAGTTCAATGAACCTGGTATGAAAATCATACTCTCTTGCCTTCCAAGTCAAATAGAAAGGGTCAATCGGGATACAGTGTCCCCCAAGACCGGGACCAGGATAAAAAGCCTGGAACCCAAACGGCTTAGTATCAGCCGCTTCAATGACCTCCCAGATATCGATATCCATTTTGTCAAAAAGCATCTTCAATTCATTGACCAAAGCGATATTGACGGAGCGATAGATATTCTCCAGCAATTTAGCAGCTTCTGCCACCCGACAGGATGAAACGGGTACTGTCCTTTCAACAATGGAGTCATACAATACCGTAGCAACTGCCAAACATTTGGGAGTGTATCCACCTACCAACTTTGGAACAGTGCGTAATGCGAAGTCTTTGTTATTTGGGTCCTCCCGTTCCGGCGAAAAACACAGGTAGAAATCGATACCAGCTATTAACGCTGTTTTTTCAAGAATTAATCGCATATCGGTATCAGTGGTACCCGGATAAGTAGTGGATTCTAGGCAGATCAATTGTCCACGTCTTAAGTTTGCAGCAATCGTTTGAGTAGTATCAAACACATAACTCATATCTGGTTCTCGGTTGGCATTCAGGGGAGTTGGTACACATACCAAAATACAATCTACTTGCCGTAGCAGAGAAAAATCGGTCGTTGGATGAAATGAGGCATCAGGCATCGTACTGAAATCAGGCAAGTTGATGTGTTTGATATAGCTAGTGCCGTCTAATAGTTGGTTTACCTTGCGCTGATCAACATCAAACCCGGTGACATGAAATCCTGACTTGAAAAAAGCGATGGCTAAAGGCAGACCGACATAGCCAAGGCCGATAACCCCAATTCGGGCTTGTCGTTTTACGATTTTCTCAATAAGTGTTTGTTTGGACATGTATGGCCTCTGTTTTGATTTTCAGTAAAATTTGCATGATTTAGATGATTTTGAAAGTATCACTAAACAACCAAATTGCAACAATTCTTATAATTGGACTTCACACCCTAATGTCGAACTGTAGAACGCGCAATGGCTGGTACCGATTGAATCGATACCAGCCATTGCCTCACATTACGCGGAATACTCCTCAACAGGTGTGTGAACAGACGTTAATATATATGTCGCCTCAGCCGCTAATCGTATTCTTAGACCTACGAAAGAATAAAACAGTCAAATAGGTTTACAGGTATACTAGTTGTTACTTTTTTTACTTCGTATCCCAACTGGTGATATCGGCATTCTTTCCTTCGCCCCCTTTTACGCCGTCAGCTCCGTAGGAAAAGAGATCGTAGTCGCCATGCTCACCGGGGGAGATATACAGATAGTCGTTGCCCCACGGATCCTTGGGGACCTTCTTGCTCTCCAGGTAGCCGTCGTCCTTGTAGCTTTTTGGAATCACGCCAACAGTCGGTTTTGCAACCAATGCGCCCAGCCCCTGTTCCGTGGTTGGATAATTGCCGTTATCAAGTTTGTACAGCTTTAGAGCCGTTTCCATATTTTTGATCTGAACCCGAGCATCGGTAATCTTGGCATCATCAGTGCGCCCCATCAGCTTTGGGCCGACCAGCGCTGCCAACAACGCCAGTATGACTATTACAACCATAATCTCAATCAACGTAAAACCTTTCTTATTGTTTACAAGCTGCATGTGTGTATGTCCCTCCTCGGTAAATTATCTGGTTTTGAACTTTACTCAATAGAGGGGCTGTATGGCAAGCTCTTTCAACCCGGCGACCACTTCAAATGATATCATTACCACCCCAATTGCGGCATAAGGATTGTTGCAATTATTCATCCAAAGGACATTATCCAATTAATTCTTATAGTTATATTTGTGCTTGCAGATTGGCATTCAATATGCTAAATCATTTGCGAAATGAATTAAGTCGAATATGCCTTAAAATAAGTCTGCGTTTATTTCGCAGCAATAAACCAACAAGGAGAAAACCAGATGAAAAAGATCAGCGCCGTAGTAGCCATGTTTGCCGTCACCGCTTTTGCTGGAGCAGCCTTTGCTGCTGGTCCCGCAACAATTGAACTTCCTGCTTCGATGGGTAAGGTAACTTTCCCTCACCACAAGCATCAGGAAATGTTGAAAGATTGCAAAAAATGCCATGCAAAGGGCCCAGGCAAAATCGCCGAGCTCGGCAAGGATTGGGCTCACAAAACCTGTAAAGGTTGCCACACTGAAGGTAAAAAAGGGCCTACCGGCTGCAAGGACTGCCACAAAAAATAAGTTGCGGACCCTTATAGATAATGCTTGAAACGAGGGTAGCGCTCTGGCGCTACCCTCGTTTATTTTAACCTGCGCCCCGATAACCGCACATTTATCTCACCGGAGCGCCAGCTCCAACAGTTCCAGCTTCTTCACCCGGTCACGCAGTCCGGCAGCTTTTTCGAAATTCAACTCTTTTGCCGCAGTCAGCATCTCTTTGCGAAGTTTTTTCACCAGTTTCGGGATATCTTTCAGTGCGATGTATTCCTCACCAGCTTCGGCAACACCGACAGGTTGCGTGACATAATCCTTCTCCTCTATCGATTCCAGAATGCTGCGCAGACCCTTCTTGACCGTTTCAGGAGTGATGTCGTGCTCTTCGTTGTAGACCAGCTGCTTGATCCGGCGACGTCCGGTTTCATCTATACAGGCCTGCATGGAGCGGGTCACGCTGTCACCGTACATCAGCACACGGCCATTGACATTGCGGGCGGCACGACCGCAGGTCTGGATCAGCGACCGCGCAGAGCGAAGAAAACCCTCTTTGTCGGCATCCAGAATGGCAACCAGTGAAACCTCCGGAAGATCCAACCCCTCCCTGAGCAGGTTAATCCCGACCAGCACGTCAAATTCTCCCAGGCGCAGGTCGCGAATAATCTGCATCCTTTCAATGGTAACTATATCCGAATGAAGATATTTTATCCGCACTCCCAGTTCACGATAATAGTTCGTCAGCTCTTCGGACATCCGCTTGGTCAGGGTCGTCACCAGCACCCGCTCGCCACGGGCAACGGTTTCGCGGACTTCATGGAGGAGGTCGTCTACCTGGCCGATGGAACTTACCCCATCCCCCTCCCGACCTCCCCCTTGAAGGGGGAGGAGTTTGATGGCGCCGGATAAGGTTTTAGTCCCCTCCCCTTCAAGGGGAGGGTTAGGGAGGGGATGGGGTTTCCCCGCCGTCACCGGGCGCACCTCGATAACCGGATCAACCAGCCCGGTCGGGCGTATTACCTGTTCGACAAACACACCACCGCTCGCCTCAAGCTCGTAATCGGCCGGAGTCGCCGAGACATAGACAGCCTGCCGGATACGTGCCTGAAACTCCTGGAAATTGAGCGGCCGGTTGTCGAGCGCCGCCGGCAGACGGAAACCGTAATTGACCAGCGTTTCCTTGCGAGAACGGTCGCCGCGGTACATGGCGCCGGTCTGGGGAATGGTGATATGCGATTCGTCAACGAACAACACAAAATCTTCCGGAAAGTAATCTATCAAGGTATAGGGGGCCTCACCCGACTGACGGCCATCGAAGTAACGCGAATAATTCTCGATCCCATGACAGAAACCCATCTCTTCCATCATTTCGATGTCATAGAATGTGCGCTGTTCGATACGCTGTTCCTCCAGCAGCATGTTCCGTTCGCGAAAATACACGATCCGCTCCGCAAGATCGATCCGAATCTGCTCAACCGCCCGCTCCAACGTCTCGCGGGTAGAGACATAATGCGAAGCGGGATAGATGGAGCACTTGGAGAGTTTTTGCAGCACGACGCCGCGCAGCGGATCAATTTCGCTGATCGCCTCCACCTCGTCGTCGAAAAATTCGATCCGGAGCGCCCGCTCGCTGTCGTAGGCCGGGAAAATTTCAATAACATCCCCACGCACCCGAAATGTGCCGCGGTGGAAATCCATGTCGTTACGCTCATACTGTATCCCGATCAGCTTTTTGAGCAGTTCGTCACGACCGTAATCATCTCCCTGATGAAAGAATATGTGCATGGCCTGATAAGATGATGGAGAACCGATGCCGTAAATACAGGAGACCGAGGCGACGATAATGACATCGCGCCGCGTCAACAGGCTGCGCGTCGCAGAATGGCGCATTTTGTCGATTTCGTCGTTGATGGCAGAATCTTTTTCAATGAAGGTATCACTGGTCGGAATGTAGGCTTCCGGCTGGTAATAATCATAATATGATACGAAATACTCTACGGCGTTGTCCGGGAAAAGTTCCTTGAATTCACCGTAGAGCTGGGCCGCCAGAGTCTTGTTAGGGGCCAGTACCAGGGCCGGGCGAGAGGTTTGGGCAATGACATTGGCAACTGTAAATGTTTTACCGGAGCCGGTAACCCCCAGTAGAGTCTGATGGCGGTCGCCGCGTTCAATGCCCGCTACCAGTTCGTCAATTGCCTGTGGCTGGTCGCCGCGTGGAGTGTAGGAGGTCGAGAGTTTGAATATGGACATAACGTATGCTACCTGTATATAATGAAGTGTTTACAATCAGTGGATCAATATAATCGCATTGAGAATAACCGAAAGTCGATGCGTTTACTTCTACCACGGTAACATGAGGACCGTCATGAAACAAGCTAACTCCGAAGGATCATATGCATCTGTCGCTACTTAACGACTGGCGAAGATACGAGGAACTAGTAATGTACAGGTTATTTTCCCTGCTTGTTCTGGTTTTTTTTGTTGCGTTTACCGCCCCGCACCCTGCATATGCGGCACGCCCTGAAAAGTCAGACGGCAGAGATGTCGCGTGTTCTTAAAGGAGTCTAGAATTATGGATATTGCAGCAGCTCCGAAAATCGGCACAGAAATCTATCAGATGCTCTTTTCGAAAATGGTCGAAGGGTTCGTCCTCCACGAGATTGTTCGTGACAGCAACGGTGTCCCTGTCGACTATCGTTTTCTGGAGGCTAATCCGGCTTTTGAGTGCATGACCGGGCTGATCGCGGAAAACCTGGCTGGTAAGACAATTATGGAGATTTTTCCGAAAACCGGACTATTTTTGTTATCAAATTTTAACCAGGTTGTCTTTTCGGGAGAACCGATAATTTTTGAACGCTACTCCCAGGATTCCGGCAAACACCTCAAAATCTCCGCTTATTGTCCTGTCGCCGACCTGCTTGCCTGTATTATTGTCGATACGACTGAAAATAAACAGGCGGAACTATCGCTGAAAGGGAGCGAGGAGAAGTTCCGTACCCTTGTCGAAAGTTCAATTGACGTAATCTTTGTGCTCGACACCAAAGGTGTCTTTAAATTTGTTTCACCTGCGTGGGAAAAACATTTCGGATATGCCGTGAGCGAAGTGATTGAGCAAAGCTTTGCACCATTTGTTCATCCTGATGACGCAGTGCTCTGCTTTGATTACCTTGTTAAAATCATGTCAACCGGCCAAAGTGCAACGTCCCCTCCGTATCGCGTCAAGCGGGCCGATGGTTCTTGGAGCCTGTTCATCGCAAATGGCACGCCTTATACGGATGAACATGGCAATTATCTCTACATCGGTGTCGGTCGCGATATTTCGGATCAGAAACGAGCTGAAGAAGAGCGGCTGGAGCTTGAGCGCCAACTGCTCCATTCGCAGAAGCTGGAGAGCCTGGGGATTCTGGCGGGTGGCATTGCTCATGACTTCAACAACCTGCTTCAGGTCATAAACGGGAACTTGGAACTGACCTTAAAAAAGCTCTCCCCCAACACATCGCCGCTAAAATATATTGACCGCGCCATAAATGCCGCCAGGCACGCCGCCGACCTGACCAACAGGATGCTGGCTTATTCGGGCAAGGGACATTTTATCATCAAGACGGTAGATTTGAATTCGCTGGTAATCGAAAACGCCTCCATGCTCAGAACCGCTGTTCCGCGAACCATTTCAATTGATCTGCATACCACTACTGAACTTCCCCCCATAAAGGCCGATGTTGCCCAGCTCCAGCAGATAATCATGAATTTGATTACCAACGCCGCAGAAGCGATTGAGGAACAGCCCGGTTTCATTAAACTGTCTACCGGTGTGCTGGACTGTGACCGGAACTTACTGGCTGACAGTCGTCTGGTCGATAAACCGGAGCCCGGCCGCTTCGTGTATCTCGAAGTTACCGATAACGGCATCGGTATGAGCGAGGAAACACAACGGCGCATTTTCGACCCGTTTTTTACAACTAAATTTACCGGGCGCGGGTTGGGGATGTCGGCAGTTTTGGGCATTGTCAAGGGGCACGGCGGCGCCCTGTTTGTCAAGAGCGTTCCAGGCAGGGGCAGTACAATCAAGGTGGCATTTCCCACCATTGAGTCGGATATTAATGTTACAACTCAAAAAGCGGAAGCTGCCATAGAAAGCCGCTCTGCAGCTACCGGTCCCTTGTCCGGATCGGTTCTGGTTGTCGATGATGAAAAATCCGTACTCAGAATATGTGTCACCATGGTTAAACTCTGTGGCTTGACCGTAATTACGGCTTCTGACGGAGCAGAGGCAATCCGTAAGTTCCGCACGCACAGCAACGAGATTGACCTTGTCCTGATGGATTTGACCATGCCGAATATGGATGGCGTGGCGGCAATGCATGAATTACGACGTATCAAGCCGGAGATCAAGATAATTCTTTCCAGTGGTTTTAATGAGCAGGAGCTTGATGAACGCGTCGGCAATCAAAATCCTTCCGGTTTTATCCGCAAGCCATACAGCATGAAAAATCTTAAAGCTGAACTGCGACGGGTTCTGTCTGGAACAGCCGTTGAAAAACAATACGGGTAGCGGCTCAACGCGCCGCTACCCGTATTCTCTGCTGTCTGTCGAGGCCGGTTATCTTCCGGCAACAGACTCTCGCGCTTTTAGAATCCTTCTGACCGTTTCCTCAATCCCCAGCGTCATAACTATTTCGCCGATCCCTGGAGCCTGAGTCCCCCCCGAAAGGGCAATTCGTACCGGCTGACCTACTTGTCCCATCTTCCAGCCATTCTCGGTGCAGACCTCTTTGAAGAGGACATCAATTCCGGCAATATCGCAGGCCAACGCAGAAACAAGCTTCTCCGTGACTGCTGAAAAAACCGTCAGCAGCTGTTGTTTGTCGAATTTGGCCAGAGCCGCATCATCATAACTGTCCGGAGGATTGTAATAGAATACGGCGCGTTCAGCCATCTCTTCCAAAGTCTGTGCTCGCTCCTGCAGCGTCCTGACGACCGCCGTCAGGTCCGGGCCGCCAAGCGTTGTTACATCACGTGCCGATAGATGCGGCAGCAGCAGGTCGGCCAGCCGTTCCGGATCTCCGTTTTTAATGTAATGAGCATTCAGCCAGAGCAGTTTTTCGGTATTGAAGACCGAAGCCGAACGCCCTACGTTATGTATGTCGAACTTCTGTATCATTTCGTCGCGGCTGAAAATTTCATCGTCGCCATGACTCCACCCCAAACGTACCAGATAGTTGATCAGCGCCTCCGGCAAAAAGCCCATATCACGGTAGGCGATCACGCTCGTGGCGCCATGCCGTTTGGAGAGGCGCGCTTTATCGGCTCCTAGAATCATCGGAACATGAGCAAATTGAGGCACCGGAAAACCGAGCGCTTCGTAGAGCTGGATTTGGCGAGGGGTGTTGTTAACATGGTCATCGCCACGGATAACGGTCGTGATACGCATGCTGGCATCGTCTATCACCACGCAGAAATTATAGGTCGGCGTGCCGTCGGTGCGCTGGATGATCAGATCGTCCAGCTCTTCATTCGGAAACGTGATCGTTCCCTTGATCAGATCATCAAAAGCCGTCACCCCGTCCCGAGGAGCCAGGAAGCGAACTACGTACGGCCGACCGTCAGACTGTCCCGCCCTCTCGCGGCAGGTACCGTCATACTTGGGCTTGCGCCCCTCCTGCATGGCCAGATTGCGCTTTGCCTCCAGCTCTTCAGCACTGCAGTAACATTTATAAGCTTTTCCGGCATCCAGCAGCTTCTGAACATGCTCCTTGTAGAGCGGAAACGAATCCGACTGATAAAAGGGCCCCTCGTCCCACTCCAGCCCGAGCCACTTCATACCTTCCAGAATCGCATCCACGGACTCTTTCGTGGAACGCTCCACATCGGTGTCTTCGATACGCAGAATAAATGTGCCACCCCGTTTTCTGGCCAGCAGCCAGTTAAAAAGCGCGGTGCGGGCGCCACCGACATGCAGGTAGCCGGTTGGACTCGGGGCAAAACGGACACGAAGTTCGGACATTGACTTACTCCTTTAAATTGCTGCTTTCCACTGTTAAAGTACCGCGCCACTATAGCATTCCCGGCAGCTCCAAAAAAGCATTTTCTATCCTCCTGGAGCGCTTTTAACTTTGACAAAACGCGGTTCAAACGTGCTACTATGCACCAAAACGCCGTTCTGGGGGTAAGGGATGCAGACTATTGATTCCTTGATCAGGGAGAGTTGCCTAAAATACAGCGACCAGTCGGCGCTCTGCTTCAAACTCGCCGGGTCCTGGCACACCATGACCTACGGCGCGCTCTGGGAGCTGTCGGACCGGATTGCCGCCGGATTGATAAAAGCAGGCTTCAACGTTGGCGACCATGCCGCACTGCTGGCCCCTTCTTCCCCGCAATGGGTAGCGGCATACCTCGGCATTCTTAAAGCCGGCGGGGTTGTTGTGCCGATTGATAAAGAGCTGAAAGCGGCAGAACTGCGACATATTCTGACCGATTGTGATGCCAGCCTCATTTTCAGCGTCCCCCCATACCTCGATCTTATCCTCGATATTTTTCCGGATATCCCGAATTTGGAGCGCATCGTAACATTCACATCGGCCGCAGCTGAAGCCGCAAATACCGGAGCGGTGCAGGTACTGGACACTCTGATTGAAGAGTGGCGGGAACTGGTTTCCGCGGTCGATCTTCCGGTGGAGCGGCGCAAGACGATGGAACTGCTGGCTCGTCAGGCATACCGTCTCTTATGCTCCCCAAGTACTGAAACTGGCGCCGCGACAGAACCGGCCGATCCGTTTGATCCGGCGGAGCAGCTTCGCAAAAAACTCACTCGCGAGGGTAAGTTCATATCACTTAACTTACTCTGTCACACTGCACCGCTTCCCGAGAAACCGCGGGATCCCTCCGAAACAGCCGTAATTCTGTACACTTCCGGTACAACCGGCCGCTCCAAGGGCGCCATGCTCAGTCACGCCAATATCGTCTCCAACATCAAGGGAGCCGCAGCACATTTTCAGCTCGACAACAGAATCCATACCTTATCGTTCCTGCCGATCAATCATGTTTTCGAACAGGTCTGCGGGGTTTTGCTGCCACTCTCGCTGGGGGGGAAGGTTTCCTTCTGTGAATCGCTGAAAAAACTTGGAGAGAATCTGGCCGAGGTCAAACCAACCTTCTTTCTTGCGGTACCGGTCGTATACCGGATGATTCTGGATCGGGTAACTAAAAAGATAAATTCCGGAAAACTTTCGCAACTGCTGTTTTCAGTTCCGTTCACCCGGCCGATCGTTACTTCTAAAGTGCGGCAGACCTTCGGTTCCGGTACAATTTTCATTAGCGGCGGTGCGGCGCTTGACCCGGCCATTGCCAAGGGGATGACAGAGTTCGGCCTGTCGATCTATCAAGGGTACGGCATTACCGAAACGGCCCCGATTATCAGCGCCGAACAGCCGGGAGCCAAAAGGCTTGGCACCATCGGACGCCTGCTGAATCGTGTTGAAGTGCGGATAGATCAGCCGAACGATGAAGGGGTGGGCGAGATCATCGTAAAAGGTCCAAATGTCATGCAGGGATATTACAAGAACCCCCAAGCCACGACAGAAGTGCTTGCAGATGGCTGGTATCGCACCGGCGACCTCGGTTTTCTCAGCGAGGATGGTTTCTTGACCATCAGCGGACGCGTCAAGAACCTGATCGTAACCCCTAACGGCAAAAACGTATACCCGGAAGAGGTGGAAAACGAGCTGCTCAAAAGCCCGTTCATTGCCGAGGTTATGGTCTATGGTCACCGGGTCGGCACAACGTCCGAAGAGATTCACGCCATCATCTACCCCGAACAGGAAGAGCTTGACAAACGGTGCCGAATTGACGGCAATTGTCCGATGAGCGAGGCTGATGTTGAAGCGTTGTTACGGGTTGAAGTCCAGAAAGCCTGCAATGGCCTGGCCGATTACAAGCGGGTACGCAAGTTTACAATCCGCGAGGACGAGTTCCCGAAAACAACAACCCGCAAGATCAAGCGGTTCGCAGTGGAGGCAAGCATTTCGACCGGGCATTGAGTTACCGTAATTGTGAGAGAGTTGTCCACATATTAACTAAAAAACCCCGTCGGTTTCCCGACGGGGTTTTTTAGTTTGACTATATTATCTGCCTATTCGCAGAGGTCAAGCTTGATATCCCAGTTTTTGATCTTCATCGTACCGTTCTTCTCCAGATTGAGATGCATCTTGAAGGCACGGTCCCATAGCTGCGGCTCGTGGGCAACCTTGCGGCGCAGGCAGTCAGCCAGGGCCATGTCATAGTACTCTTTCAGGATCGGCTTATAATCCGGATGCGCGCATTTCTCGATGATGACCTTGGCGCGGTCGCGCGGGCAGAGGCCGCGAAGGTCGGCCAGACCCTGTTCGGTAATGACGACATCCAGGTCGTGTTCGGTATGGTCGATATGCGAGCAGTGCGGCACGACACAGGAGATGCCGGTCGGATCGGTCTTGCTCGGGCGGCTGGACGGAGTATGCATCATCTTGAGGAAGCCGTTGCGCAGGAAGTCGCCCGAACCGCCCAGACCGTTGATCATGCGGGTACCGCCAACCAGAGTCGAGTTGGCATGGGCATACATGTCGATTTCGACCGGTGTGTTCATCGCAATGCACCCCAAACGACGGATCGGCTCCGGTGCGTTGGAGATGGAGAGCGGACGCAACGTGATCTTGTCGAAATATTTGTCCATGTTCTCGAAAAATTTCGGGAAGCCGGGTGAAGCTGAAAGCGACAGAGAGCAGGAAGAAGCGCAGTCGAGTTTGCCCGAATCAAACAGGTCGAGCATGGTATCCTGGAGAACTTCCGTATAGACGGAGAGGTTGTAGAAAGGGCCTTTGGCCAAGCCGCCGATAACGGCATTCGCAATGGAACCGACACCGGACTGAAGCGGCAGCAGGTTATCCGGCAGTCGTCCAGCCTTTACTTCGTGAGAAAAGAAATCGATGATGTGGTTGGCAATCGACTCGGAAGTATCGTCCTGCTCGGCAAAGGCACGGCCCTGGTCGCGAAGCTTGGACTCGACCACGGCAATGATCTTCTTCGGATCGCATGGAATCGAGGTAGAACCGATGCGTGAGTTTGCCTTGGTAATGTTGAACACTTGGCGGTTTGGCGGGGTGCCGGGAACAATCAGGTCATGGATCCCTTCAAAGGAGGGTTGTCCTGTATTGACCTCGATGATGATCTTGTCGCAGATCATCAGAATCTCGGGGATAACGCCGCAGGATGAGGTCGGAACCAGGCTGCCGTCTTCGGTAATGGCGGAAACTTCGATGATGGCCAGGTCAAGTTTACCGCTTTCGGTATCCTTGGTGTAAAAACCGTAGCCCAGATCCTGTGCAAACAGGGAGAGGTGCTTGTCCCCCATGCGGATGCGCCCTTCGTTGATGCCGGCAGCAATATTCTTGCCGGTCTGGTAAGGCCAGCGACGGTCGATCATATCATTTTCAGCCCAACGATTTTCAGTTTCTGCACCTACGGAAGCACCGATGAACAGGTTGAACTTCCATTTGCCCTGCAGATTGTTTTTCTCAACATGCTCGGCAACAGCAATAGGTACTACTTTCGGATATCCGGCCGGGGTAAATCCGGACCAGCCCAAATTCATACCCGGTTTGAAAAACTGAACCGTTTCCTCGGCCGTCATGACCTTGCTCAAAAGTGACTTGTGCCGTACGCGGTCTTGAAGAGTTCCGTAATCTGACATTTACTACCTCCTGTTTGTTTTTTTATTACAGGCAGAGAACCTGCGTTGATTAGCAACTGGAGCATTAACCGCCCCGAAAAGCGGCATAAATGCATGCTCATTTCGCTGCGGAAAACCCGTTAAATACCCGAGTAAAACCGGATTCTACTCATACGCTCCTGTTTCGTCAAGCTAAAAACGTATACAGTATACTTAGTCAGTTTTCGTAATCAACCGCGACAATTGATGAGCAGACCGACTTCATATGCGGCACAACCTCTCCGGCGTGATATGGATGGATTTGATAGGCCTGCAGGTCTTCAAGCGTATCAAAACGGGTCGTCAGAGCGATGTCATACGATCGTTCTGACCTGATAACATCGACACCAACTTCGAGGTGGCGCAGCAGGTCGATCTTGCCGTCCATGCTGAGAAGCTTGTTTCGGGTGGCAGCCAGATTTTCAGCAGAAGGCTCCGCAAGTTTGAATAATACAATATGGGTAATCATGGTGTCTGTTCCTTTCAGTACAATGGAATAAATTCAAGGGTCTCTGTATACATCGCCTACATTGAGCTGTCAATGCGGCTGTCTGCCATCAGCTTGAGGTCTTGTTTACGGGAGGTGGGAGTTGCCGCAGAAAAACGACATATGCCCCGCCGCCTCCCATTTCACGGGGAGCAGGAGCAAATTCCAGAACTGTCGCCCGCCCGGTATCGCGCAGCCATGAAGCTACGGCTTGGTGAAGTACCGGTTCTTCAGGTGAATGGTTTCCTTTGCCGGTGATCACCAGAATGGCTTTCTGCCCCATCTTTTGCGCGGAAAGCAAAAAACGGGGTAACGCCTCCAGAGCTTCCTCACGCGTAAGGCCATGCAGATCAAGCTGATGACTGACGGAAACGACACCCCGTTTAACCTGCCGAAGCCGGTTGCCGGCCAACGGTTGTAACTCGCCTTCATCCGGGACGGAATCGGTAAATTTGGTATCAAGCTTCAGCCTGCCGATCTCCTCAAGAAAGGCATCCTCTTCGACAATAACGAGATCTTCTTCCGCTTTCCTGGCTGTTTTTTGTAGAGGATGCGAGCCCGCGCGAAGCGGCTTTTTGTCTGAAGGGTGAAACGGTCGCACATCGGCCACTGCTTGAAGAAAAAGGTTTAAGCCATTTTCAGCAGCCTCCACCGTTTTTTGAACTGCCGGCTGGACAGGCTTTACGGTTTCAGTCTCCGAAACGGCAAGCCCTTTCAGAACCCCAAAAGGGGCGGCATGAAACTCTTTCGGTTTGGGAGGATTTTGGGGCCGTTGATTTTTTTTTGCCACTTCGCTTAGTCCTTCGTGACCAAGGTTATTTCAATGCGGCGATTCTTGGCTCGACCTTCTCTAGTGCTATTGTCGGCAACAGGTTTAAATTCGGCAAAAGCTGTTGCCGACAAATTTCGGGGATCAACCCCCTGCTCCTGCAAGAATCTCGTAACATTTATGGCGCGCTCCGCAGACAGATCCCAGTTGGTAGGAAAAGTGCGGGCCAAACCGCCGGCAATCTGAACATTATCGGTATGCCCTTCAATCCGGATTGCTTTGCCGTTGACGTTTTTCAACGTTTCCACCATCTTGTTCAGAATATCCAATCCTTCCGGCTTGACATTAGCCTTGCCGGAATCGAACAGAATGGCAGCTTCCATGTTAACCGTCAGCTTCCCCTTCAACTCTGATATGGTAACCTGCCCTTGGGCAATCTCATTTTTCATATTGGCTAAAAGCTTCTCGTACGTGCCGCTGACCTCTTTAACCTTCTCCTCTTTCGCCTTCTGGAGTTCAGCAATATCTTCATTCAGTTTTTCGTTTTCAACCCTCAGCTCCGCCATCTGCTGACGCAACTCACTGATATTTTTCGATAACGTATCCGATTTAGCCCTGAGAATCCCCTCAAGCTGTTTCTTGTCCGCCGTCAGAACAGCGGCATCCTCGGTTAACCTGTTGAATTTAGATTTCAACAAGGCGTTTTCCAGAGAAAGTTTCTTATGCGCTTGCTGCAATCCGACCAGCTCCTTAGACAAACCATCGGCTTCCTCAACCTTTTTCAAGTAAGTACTTTCTGCAACCAGGCAGCCGCTGGCAGAAAGCAGCAACAGGCTGCCCGCGACATAGATAAGCAAACGTTTGAACATTGATCCACCCTCCTACAGGGCCTAGCTTGACGTTTTATAATTAAGTATACAGCTTTTTATTGTACCATACAATTCCAATTTTGGTAATGCCGAATATGCAACTTCTTGAATTCAAAATGCAGAAATCCGGCACCGGCTTGACACGGCAGCGCTTTAAGTCTACAAGAAACTGCAGATTCAGTTGAAATCATAAACGATGGAGAGCAGATGGCAGCCAAAATATCATTTGTAGGCGCCGGGCCCGGCGCTACCGACCTGATCACTATCCGTGGCGCAAGGCTCTTGCGGCATGCGGATGTCGTAATTTTTGCCGGCAGCCTGGTTGACAAGAAGCTGGTCCACCTCTATGCCACCAAGGCCGATATCTATGATTCAGCCGGGATGACGCTCTCCGAGGTTATAACCGTCATGATGGATGCTTTTGATTCGGGACGGGAAATCGTCCGTCTGCACACCGGCGATCCATCCATCTATGGAGCCATTCAGGAGCAGATGGAGGCACTCGACAGGCTGGATATAGATTATCAGGTTGTACCGGGAGTAACCAGCGCCTTTGCTGCGGCAGCGGCGCTCAAACAGGAACTGACCTTACCGGAACTTTCTCAGACAGTGATTATCACCCGCATGGAAGGGCGAACTCCAGTTCCCGAACGCGAACAGTTGAGTGCCATTGCTCAACTCGGTGCGACAATGGTAATTTATCTTTCTGTCGGCATGGTCGAGAAGGTCGTTGACCAGCTGCTGCAAGGCGCCTATACATCGGCAACGCCTGCGGCGGTCGTCTGCCGTGCTTCATGGGATGACGAGCAGATTATTCAATGCACACTGTCCGATCTTGCCGAAAAAGTTAGTGAAGCGGGTATCGACCGCCAGGCAATGATCATCGTCGGCGATGTGCTGGCCGCCCGCCGTGAAGGGCTGAAGGCAAAATCGCTGTTGTACGACGGCGGGTTTTCACACGGTTTCCGGGAAGGACACCTCGCCTGAGATGCGCATTGCCATAATTGCCATAACCGGAAGGGGAGCCCTACTGGGTCAGAGAGTGAGTGAAAACATAGCCGGCCTTGAACTCTACGTGTCCAACCGTTACACCGATCAGACAACCTCTGCATGCCATAGCTTCGAACCGTCCGAGCTAAAGAGCCTGATCGCCTCGCTCTGGAAGGAGTTTGACGGTTTTGTGCTGATCATGGCGACCGGTATAGTGGTGCGCATGATAGCGCCACTGCTGCAGTCGAAGGAGACCGATCCGGCTGTCGTGGTAATGGATGAGGCCGGAAAATTTGCAATTTCACTCCTCTCAGGGCATCTGGGGGGCGCCAACGAACTGGCCGAGCGCTGTGCCTCCGCCTCCGGAGCTTGCCCGATCATCACTACCGCCACCGATGCGAACGATCTCCCCTCCTTCGATATGCTGGCCAAAGAGCAGGGGTGGGTAATTGACGATATCAGCCTGGTCAAAACGCTCAACGCAATGCTGCTTGATAACGAAGAGATTGCCGTCGTTGACCCGACCGGACAAGCCCGCCTCCGGCTGCATGGTCGCGGCAAGGTCACCTTTTGCGAAACAGTTACCGAGGCTGCCGACTGTTCAGCACACGGTTTTCTGTTTGTCTCCAACCGGCTGCTGCCGTCAGAGTTCAGTCCGGAAAAGACGCTAATCCTGCGCCCCCGCAACCTGGTACTTGGCATCGGTTGCAATCGCGGCACACCGGCCTCTGAGATCGATGAGCTTGTGAAGCTTCACCTCGCACAATTATCCCTTTCATTGAAAAGTGTCTGCTATATCGCCTCGGTTGCAGCGAAACGCGATGAAGCCGGTCTTGTGGAATATGCCGAGCGGCTGGGAGTGCCGCTACGCTGTTTTGAGAATGATGAGCTGAATAGGGTTGTCTTTCCATCTCCACCATCGGAGCACGCCTTGGCTGCGGTTGGTGTCGCCGGTGTTGCGGAACCGGCTGCCATTCTGGCCTCCGGCGGGGGACGGCTGCTGCTGAACAAGGTCAAATCGCCTAATGTCACCCTGGCGGTAGCGGAACTGAAGGAAAAGCAATCAATATGACAAATCGACCAATAATAGCAATCACGATGGGCGATCCATCCGGAATCGGCCCCGAAATCATCATCAAAGCGCTGCAGTCGCCGGAAGTTGCGCAGATCTGTATTCCACTGGTAATCGGCGACCGTATGGCGCTGGATCGCGCCCTCGCCGTCTGCAACTCCACTTTGAAGATCCAGGAAGTAACTGTTGCAGAGGAGGCATGGGACTCGGAGGACAACTGCATCCCACTGTTGGCTCTCTCGCACCTGACTGAATCTGACATAGCATACGGATCTCCATCTGTAGCGGCCGGGGATGCGGTCTACCGCTACATCTGCCGAGCGGCGAAACTATGCCTTGACGGACAGGCTGCAGCGATGGCAACCGCACCGATCAGCAAGGAAGCGATGCATCGAGCCGGCCATGACTATCCCGGCCATACCGAGCTGCTCGCCAAATTGTGCGGAACAGATAACTTTGTCATGATGCTGGCGGGAGACATCCTGCGGGTCAGCCTCGTGACGATTCATGAGGCACTTAAAGATGTCCCACGCCTGGTGACGTTCGATCAGGTGCTCAATACCATCCGTATCACGGCGGAAGGGGTAACACGTCTGACCGGAAAGAAGTCGCCGAAACTGGCGGTTCTTGCCCTTAACCCGCATTGCGGTGAAGGGGGGAAGTTCGGCACCGAGGAAATGGAGATCATCGAGCCGGCGGTCAAGGCGGCCCGGCAGGAGGGGATAAACGCAGAGGGGCCGCTGGCGGCTGACACGCTGTTCCACTTTGCCCAGCAAGGCGCCTATGACGGCGTGGTGGCAATGTACCACGACCAGGGGCTAATCCCGCTCAAGATGCTGCACTTCGACGATGGCGTCAATATTACGCTGGGGCTGCCGATCATCCGCACCTCGGTTGATCACGGCACCGCCTATAATCTGGCCGGCACGGGAATGGCATCGGAGAAGAGTTTACTGGCGGCGATCAGGATGGCTGCCGGGATGGTGCGGTAACTCTTCAGCTTTCTGCTTGCACTAACCGCCCGTTTTTCGTAGACTCCCTTCCATGACAACCTTAGAAACCATATCCGCAAAAGTCCGCGCCGGTCAGCGCATCACCCCTGAGGAAGCGCTGTTTCTGTTCAATGCAAACGATCTGCTGGCAATAGGCGAACTGGCCGCATTGGTCAATGAACGCAAAAACGGCAAAAATGTGTATTTCAACGTCAACCGCCATATCAATCCAACCAACGTCTGCGTCAACCGTTGCGCCTTCTGTGCCTTCTCACGAACTGCCGGGGAGGATGGCGCCTACACCCTGGCACTGGACGAAATCTGCCGCCGGGCACGCGAGGCGGAGGGAGAAGGGGCAACCGAGGTGCATATCGTCGGCGGTCTGCACCCTGACCTGGCTTTCGAATTCTACGAAGAGACCCTGCGGGCAATTCGTCGCACCGCACCAAAGCTGCATATAAAAGCCTTCACCGCCGTGGAAATCGAATACTTTTCCCGCATTTCCCGACTGACTATCGAAAAGGTGCTTGAGCGCCTTATCAGCGCCGGTCTCGGTTCGATGCCGGGGGGGGGGGCCGAAATCCTGGTGGAGGAGGTGCGGCAGAAAATCTGTCCCGAGAAGATTTCCGGGGCACGCTGGCTGGAGATCATCCGCTTGGCGCACCTTTCCGGGCTTAAAACCAACGCAACGATGCTTTACGGCCACGTCGAAACCCCTGCCGACCGGGTCGCGCACATGGAGATGCTGCGCAGCCTGCAGGATGAAACCGGCGGTTTCCAGGCCTTTATTCCACTGGCGTTCCAGACGGAAAACTCCGATCTGAAACTGGACATCAAGGGGACCTCCGGGCTCGACGACCTTAAGACGTTGGCAATCGCCCGGATCTTCCTCGATAATTTCGACCATATCAAGGCGTACTGGATCATGCTTGGGGAGAAGATCGCTCAGGTTTCACTGGCCTTCGGAGTCAACGACCTGGACGGCACCGTCGTCGAAGAGAAGATCGGCCATGACGCCGGAGCGAAAAGTCCGCAATCGCTGACAACAGAGGGGATCATTCGCCTGATCAAAAATGCCGGAAAAGTTCCTGTCGAACGGGACACCCTGTATCATCCGATTCGCAGTTTCTGATGACTTTTGCCGATACCAAAGGCGAATCAAACGCGCTGGGAACTCTGCTCGCCCCCATTGACAACAACCGCTTTCAGAGTGCCGTCCGCCGTTTTCACACCCTGTTTAATATCTACGCGAGCACCTCTCCTGTACCGCTCCCCGCTCCCGGGCTGATTATTACCCCGGAGATCCGCGTCCAGTGCGAGCGGTATCTCCCGATTGCCGACGTTGCCACCGTCTTCAACCGCCTCTACTTCGTTGCACTGACCTATCCGCCGATTATCTCCAGTACCCCGTTCCACAATGCGTTGAGCTGGGCCGATACCTTCGCGGCCCTGCCGCCGCAGTTCCAGTTCAGCGCCAACCCGGCCCGTCTTCTGGAATCGTTGCTGACCGACAGCGATTCTCTGACCAGGTTTCTCTTTGCCTCGTTCCTGCCGAAGCGTTTTTATGGCGGCAGCGGTCGCTATCCAGGACAGCAACTGTTTGTACGTGATTGGCTTATTTCGAGGAGATCGAGAGCGCTGCGATGTCTCGACGCCGCCTGCGGCACCGGCGAAGAGACCTACGGGCTGGCTCACCTGCTGTCGGAGCGAGGTTTTCCACCGGCAGAGGTGCGGATCGATGGCTGGACTGTGGAGCCGCTTGAGGTTTGGGCGGCCACTCACTGCCGCCTCCCCCATGACCAACATCGCGAATCCCAGTTAGTGCAAGTAACCTCCAAACTCTCTAAACAAGGATTCCTTACACGCATTCGTTTTCATTGCATTGATCTGACCCAAATCTCCTTCAGTCCCGAAGAAACGGCATGCAGAGGCCGATATGATCTGATTCGCTGTAATGGCCTGTTAGGCGGCCCGATCATCAATAATAAGGAATCATTGGGCAAAACAGCCGGCAATCTGGCACAGCTGCTGGCGCCGGGAGGAATTTTGCTGGCTGCCGATAATTTCCATGGCGGGTGGAAACAAAAATGCCCGCAGGGTGAACTGCGGGCACTGTTTGAGATGAACGGCTTGAGGATCTTTGAAGCCGGCGAAGGTATCGGAGGACTAAAACCTTATTAAGAGCCCACCCCAGGTCAGACCGCCGCCAAACCCCATCGCCAGGATCAGGTGACCAGACTTGATCGTGCCGTTGCGCAGGTTTTCATCCATCACCAACGCTACCGAAGCAGCTGAAGTGTTGCCGCACCGATCAAGGTTCAGCAGAAAACGCTCCTTGGGAAATCCGCTCTTTTTGGAGATGAAGTCGATCATGCGCACATTGGCCTGATGTGGAATGATGAAATCAAGGTCAGCCGGGGTAATGCCGGCTTTTGCGCAGAGTGTGTTGATTATGTCCGGAATAACTTCGGTGGCAAATACGTAAACCTGTTTGCCGGCCATCTGGAAGAATACCTCGCGGGCCTCTATAGAAGCCGGGGTAACAGGAGAGCGTGAGCCGGAAGAAGGCACCTGAATAAGCGGCCACCCCTTGCCGTCACTACGCATATAAGTGTGCTGAACGCCGGTCGCAGCATTACCGCCTCTGCTCAGAATCGCGGCGCCGGCGCCGTCGCCAAAGAGCGGACAGCTGTTCTTGTCGTTGAAGTCGAGAATTTTGGAATAGGTGTCGGCGCCGATTGCCATGACAGTCTTGTATTTGCCGCATTTGATAAAATTATCGGCAATTTCCAGCGCATAGACAAAGCTTGAGCAGACCGCGTTGACATCAAAAGCAAAAGCGTTTTTAGCGCCGATGTTCTCCTGGACCATGCAACCTGTTGAAGGAAGGCTCATGTCGGGTGTTGAGGTGCCGACAATAATGCAATCGAGCTCGGAAGCGTCGATACCGGCAGCCTCCAGCGCATTTTTTGCGGCAACCGTGGCCAGATCGGATGTAGCCTGATTGGCATGGGCGAAGCGCCGTTCACGGATGCCGGTACGGCTATAAATCCACTCGTCCGCATTTTCAACCAGATAATCGAAATGACTGTTTGGTATCACCCGATCCGGCAGGCATGAGCCGCTTCCGATGATTTTTGAAATGATCATTATTTCCCCGATTCCGCTCACTTAGAAACAAGCGAATTTCATTATAAATAAAGTTCTTTACTTATCTCACAAAATAACGCCGTTTGTCAAGATTGACACTTGTATATACCGCTACTGCTTCTCTTTGTGTTTGAGAACGTCTACCACGGAGTATGTCCACACCACGGAAAACGCGACAAGAACCGCTTTGCCAAAACCACTCGCCCCATCAAGAGCCTTCATAACCTCGGCTGGCGTTATACTGATCGCCCCTCCGGCAATCTGCGAAGCGATCAGCGGCGAAAGCCCACGCAGCAGTACAAACAGCGCCAGTATCAGCACCAGATTGACGAGCACTATGATGATCCCGCCGACTACTTTACGACCGAGATAGAGCTGGCCGAGTCCCGGCAGCACCAAAGCGGAAAGAAGCAGGGCCGTAACTTTTTTGTTCATTATCAAGATCCCTTTGTTCACGTATTTCAAACAGGCAATGATCTCAAGCCACGTTGCAGATAGCCGTTTCTGTTTTGACATTACCAAAGCATTGAGGCATAGTAATGTCGAATTTACCCTGAGTTCGGGAGCACACCGATGGTTCTACTCGCAAACATACTGCTGGCACTGGCCAAACTGGTTGAACTGGCCAACGGTCTTCTAACGCTGTACAAATATATTTTGCTGGCCAGCGTTGTTATCTCATGGGTCAATGCCGATCCATACAACCCGCTCGTTAACTTCATCTATCGTGTCACTGATCCGATACTGCGCCGAATTCGGCGGCATATGCCTGATACCGGCATGCTGGATCTGTCACCGCTGGTCGCCTTTGCCGCAATCTACGTCCTGCAGATTATCGTTTTCGATACCGCCTACCATTATCTGATAAGCACCAGCATGACACTCAAAATTGGGGGTTGATTCTCCAGGCTTCGCAGCGTTGTTCGTTTCGACACCAAATTTTGCCGCACCAAAATAAATCCAAAAAAAAACCCCGGAGAGTATCCGGGGTTTCCAGGGTTTGAATCGAAGCAGACCTTAAATTCTTGTTACGTTCGCGGCCTGAAGCCCTTTCGGACCCTTTGTTACTTCAAAAGTTACTCTATCGCCTTCTGCAAGGGATTTGAAGCCTTCGCCTGCGATTGCGGAGAAATGGCAAAATACATCCTCGCCACCTTCCTGCTCAAGAAATCCAAAACCCTTGCTGTCGTTAAACCATTTTACTGTTCCGTTTACCATGTGCTTACTTCTCCTGATTCTTCTTAATGATTTTATCCGGAAATATCCGAACTTTTATTACCCTAACAGTATCGCACAAACTATGTCAAGCAAATTAAATCAATAATTGATTATTATAAAATATAATTTCCCGCGCTTGCGCCAATTGGTCACCAGCCCCATCAATCCAGCGGATTTCAACACCATGCCGTTCCATCCGCCGGAACCAGTTCCCCTGCCGTTTGGCGAAATTATGGATCGCACCATTCAGCTTCTGGAACATATCGTTTTTATTCATCTCGCCCCTTAAATATGCTCCGACATAACGGTACTCCAACCCGTAATAATCCAGCCGTTCCCACGCAATGCCGCCGGCATGCAGGCGCTCCACCTCTTCTATCATGCCGTTATCAAGACGCTCTCTCAGGCGATCAGTTATACGCCGGCGCAACGTCTCACGCTCCCAGCGAATCCCTATAGCCGTTGTCTGCAAACGGGGAAACGGTTCGACATCGGAACCATTTTCGATCTCACCGATGGCAATTTCTATCGCCCGGACAGTCCGCTCCCGGTCGAGCAGATCAGTACTGTTATGCTGATCCGGTTTAAGACGGCATAACTCATCGGCCAGCTCGGCATCGCTTTTCATCGCCAGCTCAGCCCGCAGAGAATTGTTATGAGGCACTTCAACCAGGCGATAGCCGCGTAGCGCTGCATCTAAGTACATTCCGCTTCCGCCGCATAAAATCGGAAGATTTTTGCGGAGAGCGATTTCTGCAACTGCAGCCAGAAACCTGCGCTGAAACTCGAAAACGCTGAATTCGCTGCCGGCATCCAGAATATCGATCAGATGATACGGCATCTGGCCGTACTCATGGAGATCCTTGCCGCTGCCAATGTCCATCCCCCGGAAAACCTGGCGCGAATCGGCGGAAATGATTTCTCCGCCAAGCTCCTCTGCCAGGGCAACGGCAAGGCGGGTCTTTCCTGAAGCGGTCGAACCAAGGATTGTGAGCATATCAAGCGATGTCTCCGGCTCATTCATCGTGCAGCCCTTTATATAACGCATCTGCCGCTGTCCGGTTCATTCCGGGAACAGCCGTTATTTCTTCCACCGTTGCCTCCTTCAGGCGCTGCAGGCTACCGAAATGTTTCAACAGCACTGTGCGGCGCTTGGGACCAATTCCGGAAATCGTCTCGATCTCCGAGGCAATCCCCTCCTTACCGCGAAGCTTGCGGTGATATTCAATGGCAAAACGGTGCGCCTCATCCCGAATTGCCGCCAGCAGGAGCAAAGGAGCAGAATTCTGACGCAGCACCACCGGATTCTTTCTGCCGGGGAGATAAATACGCTCGTCGCTTTTTCTAACAGCGGCCGCAGAAGCATCATGCAGAACACGACTCTTGGCCAACGACGCCAGATCAAAGCTGCCGGCCAAGCCGAGTTCGGCAAGGATTTCCTGCACAGCATTCAACTGCCCGATACCCCCATCAACGACAACCAGATCGGGCATACCATCTTTGTTTATGCTTTCGGAGCGAAAGCGGCGCAGAAATACTTCCCGCAGCATGGCAAAATCATCCTGGCCGTCAACTGTCCGGATACGATAATGGCGGTAATTATTCGTGTCAGCCCTGCCGGAGGTAAAGACAACACGGCTCCCCACCGAAAAGCGCCCCTGAATGGTTGAGATATCATAGCACTCAATTCGTTGCGGTATCCGGGTCAACTGCAGGCGCTTGGCAAGATCAAGCAGCACCGCTTCGGCCGCCGCTCTCTTGTCATCGCGCTCCCGGCAGGCAGACGCGGCATTCTTGCCGGCAAGAGCGACAAGTTCCTGCTTCGTACCACGTTGCGGGACAAGCAGTGATACCCTACTCCCCTTCAGCTCTCCAAGGAGTTCGGAAAGCGCCACATTATCCTCGATATCCAACGGGAGCAGTATCTCTTCCGGAATAAATGCTCCTCCGATGTAATACTGCTGCAAAAATGCCGAAACGGCGGCCCCATCGTCCAGTTCCCAGGAAACACTGAACAGGCGGCTTCCGGAGAGAACCCCGGCGCGAATGAACAACAATGACAGCTCAACCCTGCTCCCGTCCCGGTAGTAGCCGACTACGTCGCTGTCTCCACCGCGCAGCACTACTTTCTGCTTCTCAACCGTTACTTCAATGGAACGGAGAAGATTTCTCCAACGGGCCGCTTCCTCATATAACATATGCTCGGAAGCATCAATCATGCGCCGTTTGAACTCTGCGACAAGCTGCCGCCCTTTTCCCTCCAAAAAAAGCATGGCCCCATTTACCAATACCCTGTAAGCATCATTTGTTATCAGGCCATGGCAGGGTGCGCTGCATTGTCCGATCTGGTGGTACAAGCAGGGGCGGGAGCGGGACATGCACGTGGTTAGTGGATAGTGTCGCAGCGGAAACATGCGTATCATCTGCCGCAGTACCTCCCGAGCCGCCAACCCGGAGGAGTATGGCCCGAAATAGCGCGCAGTATCATGAGGACGCTTTCGAACAACTGAAAAACGTGGAAATTCTTCATCGGGGTCAAGACGGAGCGAAAAATAGGTCTTGTCGTCTTTCAGACTCAGATTGTAACGGGGGTGGTGCTTCTTGATAAGCGTGTTTTCCAGCAGCAGAGCTTCTTTTTCCGTGTCTGTCAGCACAACGTCAATATCGGCAACTTTCGCCATCAGAAATTTGACGTGATAGCGCGAATCGCCGGATGCGCTGAAATATGAACGCACCCGCTGCCGCAGACTGCGAGCTTTACCGACGTAGATTATTTCGCCGGCGGCATCGCGCATCAGGTACACCCCCGGCGAGGTCGGAAACTGCTGTATCTTTTCTTCGAGACTCATAACTGCAATCCTACCTGTTTGTAATCTGAATGGGAAGAGTCTTCATGCCTAAGATCATTGCCTATATTTACATCACATGCCAAATATTTAGGCAGCCGCGTGAGTGCAAATAATAGGCACAGTGCCGCATTATCGGGCAGTTATGAAGTTAAAACAGTTGGCCGGGTTCTTGCTTCAGCCCACGTCGCCCAATGAATGGGCAGACAGACACCAATGGGGGGTAATTCTGTATGGAAGCCATGTCAATGTATTCAGTTTTCTATTTTCAGGTAAAGTTGTTTCGTAAGTTATTGACACCATTCCCTCAAAGTTATTCTCTGACACTTCTAAAACGCCAATTCCAACACTTCTTTCAACCATATTTTTGTACCAGTTTTG